>CAYPNL010000185.1:0-7565 GCA_964412045.1 uncultured Desulfobacteraceae bacterium | reverse complement strand
TCCTTCCTGAGCCCGTTCAAGGACTTTGCCCTGGATGAGATCCCCTTTGAGATACGCTATGATCCCCTTACCGGGGAAACCGGTCGAATCTATGATCTTCCCTACCAGGTCCCGGACAGGGTTGATCCGAGGGAACTGGTCCAACGCTCACGGGAGATCTTCTGCCCCTTTTGCCCCGATTCCCTGAGCCGATCCACGCCGCTCTTCCCTGAAGAGCTGGTGAAAGAGGGGAGGATCCACCTCGGAAGGGCTACCGTGATACCGAATCTTATCCCCTTTGATACCTATGCCGGTGTCGCCATCATGACGCAGGAACACTACCTGGCCATGGCCGAGTTTTCTCCTGAAATGATGAAGGACGCTTTTTCTGCTGCCATTCTGTTTATTAGGAATGTTCTCCGCTTCGATCCTGAGGTCCGCTATTGCTCCATCAACTGGAACTACATGCCCCAATCCGGGTCAAGCCTAGTGCATCCGCACCTCCAGGTGAACTGCGGCTACCTTCCCACCAACCAGCAAAGGCTCCAGATCGAGGGATGCACACGCTATTACCGCGATCACGGAAAAGACTTTTGGCAGGGGTATATGGATGCCGAGCAAAAATCAGGGGAGCGGTACATCGGCCAACGAGGCCCCGCCTTTTGGACCATGAGCTACCTGCCCCAGGTCTTTCTGCCCGATGTCTGGTGCATCTTCAGAGAGCACCACTGCCTTACGCAGCTTAGTGAAGAAGAGCTCGGAGACTTCCTCTACGGCCTCTCGAGGATTATCGCCTATTTCGACCATGAGAGGATACCCTCCTTTAACGCAGCGATCTTCTCGGTAAGAGACGATCAGCACTTCAAGGTCAATGCCAGGATCTGTCCCCGCCTCCTGCCGCGGCCCATCGGAAACAGCGACCGGGCCTACCTGCAGGTCCTCCACAAGGAATCCTCCACGGTCTGGCCGCCTGAATCGTGCACCCAGAGGGTGAGGGAGTTCTTCAATACCCAGCCCTGACTATCCGTCGGGCTCTACTCCGTATGACTTTTTCCTTGCTGAACAAGGGCGGCCTCCTTATACTCTCTTGCGAAAAAGGCACGGTCTTATCGGAACCCAAGACACCCCAGCTCCGATCGAAAACAGTCCGTGGAAAGGAAAGAATACGTGATGGCAAACGAACAATTGAACGTGTTTCTGAGCCCCAAATCCGTCGCAGTCATCGGCGCAACGGAAAGGCCCGGCTCCTGGGGTTCGTTCATCATGAAGGGCCTGCTTTCCAGGCCTTACCGGGGCGCTATCTATCCGGTCAACCACCAGGCCGCGACTGTCTTCGGCCTGCGGGCCTATAAAGATGTCGAGCAAATACCGGAATCACCGGAGCTGGCCATTGTTACTATCCCCGAAGTATCGGTGGAAGAAACCATCCGGGAATGCGGGCGAAAAGGGGTCCGGGGCATCAGCATCATCACGGCAGGCTTCGGGGAAGCGGTGGCTGGAGGCAAACAGAGGGAAGCTGAGCTGGTCCGTTTGGCCCGGTCTTACGGCATGCGACTTCTCGGGCCAAACGTGAGCGGCACGTTTAATCTGCATGCCGAGTTCAACGCTTCCGCCTCTCCGGAACAGCATCTCATAAAAACCAGCATCGCAGCCATCTGCCAAGGCGGTTTCGCCTTTTACGATCTCCTGGCTCACAGCTATTATCGGCACATGGGTGTGGGCATGTTCGTCCATACCGGAAACGAGGCGGATATCACCAGTACGGAGTTCCTGGAACACATCGGCCCCGATCCCGGGGTAAAGGCCGTCGTCATGTATATCGAGGCCCTGATAGATGGAAGGCACTTCGCCGAAGCGGCCCTGAAGATATCGAGAACAAAGCCCGTCATCGTCTACAAGGCGGGGAAAACGCCGGATGCCTCACGGGCCGCTCAAAGCCACACCGGCTCCCTTGCCGGGGCATACGACATTTATGAGGGGGCCTTGGTGCAGTCCAATGTAGTATTCTCTCCCACCATGGAACTCCTGCTCCCCCTCGCGGATGCCATGGTGGAGCGGCCTTCCATGAGCGGCAACCGCGTGGCTATCCTTACCATGGGCGGGTCCTGGGGCGTGGCACTCACCGATGCGCTCGAAGCAGAAAGGCTTCGCGTCCCTGAATTCAGCAGCAGCCTGCAATCAAGGCTGAAGAAACTGGGCATGCCTATCCGGGCCTCAGTGAAAAATCCTGTTGATATCGGCGCATCCGGGCTCTTTTTCGACTCGCAATTGCTGATCACCATGGGCAGGAAGATCCTTCAATCAGGGGAGGCAGATGCCCTGATCCTTCACGGCATGGGGCGCCCGGGCATGCTGGATGAAAACGCCCCGGACCGGCTTCGGATCTTTCTGGATATCAATAAGGAGATCGTGCGAGGATACGTCGCACTGGAAAAGGCCTTCGGCATCCCGGTGCTGGTCGGAAGCATCTTCTCGTCAAGCGAAAGCCAGGTGACCTATGACCTCAACCGAGAAGGCATCCGGGTCTATGACCGCCTGGATGAGATTGCCCAGATCCTTTCCCGCATGAACCGCTACTCCGCCCGCAAATTAAAAATAGTGGCTTGACAGCTCAAAACATAATATGTACAATTGTACTCATGATAATAATCGCCGACACAAATACGTTCATCGCTGTTGCCTTAAATGAACCGGAAAAGGATACCATCATACGACTTACGGCAAGTCATGATTTAATTGCTCCCGATGTCTTGCCGTTTGAAATCGGAAATGCATTGACTGCGATGATGAAAAAAAACACCTTGAAAAAAGAGGAGGTCGAATCAGCGTGGGAGATTGTCCAACAGATACCGGTTGACTTGAGGCATATCAACATCAAATCGGCATTAGGCATCGCGATTACCTATAACCTGTATGCATACGATGCTTATTTTTTAGAATGCGCCAAAAACCTCCGAAGCCCGCTGCTTACGCTTGACATTGGAATGCAAGAAGTGGCGCGGGACATGGGAATTACCATTTTGGAGTAAGATATCATGAAAGTATATACCTATTCCGAAGCGAGGCAACGTCTTGCTGATGTGCTCAATATCGCAAGAACTGAAGAGGTTGTCATCAAAAGGAGGGGAGGAGAAACCTTCTCGATCATTTTCAAAAAAAGCAAGAAATCACCATTTGACGTACCTGGGATCAAAACCAAAGCAACCACCAAAGACATTCTTGCAGCGGTTCGGGAATCCAGGGAACGGTTTGACGAGCAAAGCGTTGATGATTGACGGGCAGTACTAAATGAATCCTACAGGAACATGCATCCCCCCTGTGTCTCCTTTGACATGGGTTGAGCCATGATCAGAGGTTAGGGAAATTAGCTACCCATCCTCGCTCTTAATCAGAGCCATTATCTCCTCAGGGGTCTTGGACTTGTATTTCCTCAGAAGCGCCCTGTAGGCATCGATATTAAAAGGGGTCTGATCCTGCATAACTGAGAACATCAGCGGGGCCATGATCGCCCCGATCAAATGGATCGTATCATGCCGGGAATTCCCCTTCTTTTGCATGGCCTTGTAGAATTGAACGGCCTCGATGGGGCTCTTCTCCTCGAGCTGCGTTTCCACGATGGAGTGAATAACGATATGGAGAAAGGGATTCACCTCGGTTTCCGGTTCGTACTCATGATCGGCGGTCACATCTGAGAACTCAAACTGGTTATGAAATTCATCCTCATGCTCCAGCATGATCCCGCCCAAGCGCCTCTCCTCAGGTGATAGGTCCTTGAGATCCCCGGCCTTGGCCTTTTTCCAGATCCTATGCATCATCTCACGGGAAGCGCGTCGCATCTCGGCCTCTCCCTCCGTTTCATCCTCAGACAAAGATCCGGGGTCGAAATCATCATCAAGTTCATCATCACCCAGGCCCTGTTCAGTTTGGAGGACATAGGTCAGGCGCTGCGCAGGGTCAGCGAATACAACCTCGCTCCGATCGAAATAATCCGGATCGAAATCCTCCCTCCCCAGCCATTCGATCGTCTCCTCATACTGTTCATGCTCGGGGTTCGAGATGATCTCAAGGAGATCCTCATACCCCCAGGGGCCGCCGCAGTCCTCAGGCGGGCAGGCCCTCTTCCCGGCAAGGCAGATCGGATAGACGGCATCCTTGTCCATGGGCAAAATCTTCTCCAATCTGATATCATGAACCCAATCGTCGCCGAAATCATACACATAGCGTGCCTTGGCGTTCTCCTCGTTGAAGTACCGGGCAATCTTCCGCTTCCAGCCTGCTATAATCCTGGGGGCTCCCCACCCAGAATCATCGTCGGGGATCCCGATATCCTCCATGAACCCGGTTTTCGGTTTGACCACCTCAAAGGCATGGAGGTGCCCATCATACCATCCCATGGCATCCTGGATCGCCACGTGCAGATCCCAGAATGTGTAGGCGTCCGGCACCTGGATTCTCCTCCAGATAGGCGGCTTGATATGCTTTAAAGTGATCTTGAACTGATAGACTTTGCTTGATCTTTTGGCCATGAGCGCGCTCCTTTAACGGATTCGGTCTCTATTCTTTCAATCTCAACCATGAATGAACCGGTTTTTCAAGCAAATAAGGAGACCAGCCTTCCGAAATGCCCCGGAAGCATCCTCTCCTCAAACGAAAGCCAGCCCCCTGCTTTGAGCTTTGAGCTATCTTCTATGAGCTTCCTTTCACTTCTTCTATCCCCTCCACCGACCGCCGACCCCCGATCCCTGCTTCTCAATGTTCCTTGTCCATTCCATATCTTTATCGTAAAAATGCCTACCGAAAAGTTCTCATGCAATTCCCACTATTTTCCTAAAGAAATTATCGCTCCTTTGGAGCTGATACCAACACGATGCCATGACACCTCGCTGAGATCATCTAGGGGACTCATAACCCCCTGTCCGCCCTGCTGCAGCACATGCGTGTATATCATGGTTGTGGCTACGTCCTTGTGCCCCAACAATGCCTGGATGGTCCTGATATCGGTGCCGCGTTGAAGGAGATGGGTAGCGAAACTGTGCCGGAACGTGTGGGCGCTTATTCGTTTCGTTATTCCTGCCTTATGGACGGCCGCCTTGATTGCTTTGTTGATAACACTGGGATCAACATGATGACGTCGGAGTCTGCCACTGCGCGGATCGACGGCGAGATTGCGAGCGGGAAACACATACTGCCAATTCCATTCCTTTGCGGCATTCGGATACTTCCTTGCGAGAGCACCTGGCAGGTAAACCTCCCCATATCCTTGATCAAGATCCCGGTTATGGATCATCCGCACCTTTGCGAGATGATTCTGAAGCAACGGAATGGCTGAGGCTGGAAACGTGGTAATTCGATCCTTTGCGCCCTTGCCTGAGCGAACAGTAATCTGTTTAAAAGTATAATCGATATCGTGCACGCGAAGGCGAACAGCTTCCATGATGCGCAGACCGCTGCCGTATAATAACTAAACAACCAGTTGCGGTACACCCCCCATAAGAGCAATGATCTGCGCTACCTCTTCTCTGGTCATAACCACGGGGATAGTGATCTTTATGGATGCTCGGACAGCATTAATTTCCTGATCAAGGGTTTGCTTCAAAACATGTTTATACAGGAATACCAACGCATTCATTGCCTGCCCTGTAGAGTAATGGCTTTATAGGAACCAGGCTAAACACAATACTCTCCATTTCATTTGAACTTAGTCAAGTGCGTTGCCAGAAACCGTACTCAACAGGGCCTGATTCTGTGTAGAAGGAGCCACGTCTTTATCAACTGCTAGGTGGGTCAGGAAGGCCTCGATCTTAGCTTCCCCATCTATTAAATCCTGCCGGCTGCTCATATCGTGGTACCGTATATACCGTGTAATCCAGTCACAATACGTTCTCTCCGTATGGATCGAGTAATGATGCAGCCTCATTACATCCCTCACTTGATCAAGGATCTTTCTATCCTTAGGGGTGTCTCGATGCGTTGACATTACGTATTCCTATCTGGTAAAAATACTACCAAGTCTGGAGATAATACAGCAAGGCAAATTTGCCTGAAAACATAGCTAATATCATTATATCAAGTCAAATTTGCCTGTCAATCAATGGTTAGAGGTGGAGGTAATAAATGATAAATTCTCTAAGTCAAAAATTAAATATGAAAGTAAATGGTTACCAGATGGTCCTGGGCCAAGAACTGAACGAAACCCAGTTGAATTCCCACAACTTTAAAAAAGTAGGGTTCTTTGGCCGTCGAATGATAAGGGCCGAGCGTAATGAACTTGTTTTCTTTTCAAGAAATTGTGAGTTGAAGTATCTCAAAGAAGATTTCGGTGATGTTATATTTCCTATTTTAGATGCGAAAGCCGGTGCAGCCATAATGTATGGAACTTCATCCTATCTATGGTACAAACAAAATAACCTTTCAAAATTTGTTTTTCAAATCATCCAAAATAAAATGGCTGCCCAAAAACATCTCAAGGACTTTGAAGAAAAACTTACAGATTCTATTGGTAAACCAATTTCATCTCTTGGGTTTTCAACCATTTGGGAAATGGGCAATCAAAAGCTTATTTTAGAATTTCCTAAGAACGGACATGGTTATATTCATATGATGATCGTTCAATGATTAACCTCTAACATTGCTCTTGCAGCCGACAGCTAATCGCTGCGGCTGAAGAGCCCGTTAAGAAAAAACATAAAATGAAAAAAGTGTGTGGTACCTGTAATTTTCAAATCAACTCCCGCGCCGGTAAAAGCGGCGTAGAAATACTTTGCGCACATGATAATGAGTGGCATAAAGATAATTCACCCGATTGTGGCAAATGGGCAGAGTACGTAGCCTCATTATCACCTCAAGACAGATTATCTATTGTGTCATCTGAACGACAAACATTACTCGACTTAGAAGCTAATCGACTTGCTTCAGAAGCCAATGCTGTTGCACGAGATGCCAGTGCCTCTGCATTAGAAGCCAATCGGATCGCTTCAGATGCCCTGTTGTTTACGAAACGTTCTCGCCGCACAGATCGTATCATGACTATAGCCGCTATAATTATTGCAATAATAGCCGCAAGAGAGGATATAATATGGTTAATTTCTTGGCTATTTAGATCCATATCAAAAATTTTTTCCTAACCATTCACTCCACCAGACCTGTCAGGGCTCACGCCCTTCCAGGCTGGTGAGTTTGGCGTTAGCCTGCTGCCTCGGCGGCGCCGGGTAAAAAGGAATGACCGATCGACCGCACGGACGGTGAGGCTGCCGGACGGTGTTTTTGGGAGAAGGATGGAAAAGACATACAGGAGATCTTCCAGGCCCTTCATGACAAGGGTTACGGAATCCTGAGATCGCAGGTCAGCAGGAAGGGACAAAGGAGTGATGGAAAAGGCATTCTTAAAAGACAATGATTGGGCATCTATCGACGGCCAACTATGCCTCGTCACGGCATTCACACCGATGGCGAAGGTCGAGAACGGTTCGGTTGTGACCATGAGTGCCAGCACACCTTACGCGTCGGTGCGTCTAAGATGTGAGCGGTCCGCAGACGATATCACAGGGTTCATCAGTCACAAGACTGATTTCGCGATGCTCTGGGCG
>CAYPNL010000184.1:0-4446 GCA_964412045.1 uncultured Desulfobacteraceae bacterium | reverse complement strand
CGAGAACGATGAGCCCTCGCCACTTTAGTTTCTTGGACACCTTTTTACTCCTTAGTGCTTCGATTTGCAATTGCACTCATGTATTTTCCATGATTATGGTGCCGTTCTTTATCACTCCATTCGACCCAAGCTCATGGCCGGCGGCAACACTAAGTCCTGAGTGAATAAATTCGTTAACGAATTTATGGATCGATGGGCTTAGGTTTCGCCCTCTGCTTTTCTTGCTACCCCTGCGATAGAAGCCCTCGATACCTTAACCCTCACCTTCGGGGATATCTCCATGGTAATCACATCATCGGACAATCCGGTGATAACCCCATGCAGACCGCCCGAGCTCACGACCCTGTCCCCTTTTTTAAGCGCTGAGAGGATCTGCTTGTGCTGCTTTGCCTTTTTCTGCTGGGGCCTGATCAACAGGAAGTAGAAGATGGCAAAGATGATAATCAAGGGCAGAAATGCACCTAAACCGCCTGACTGTCCTCCTCCGGAACCCCCGGTTCCCATGGCGTACGCTAGATCAAACATCTGTATTCCTCCTTGTTGGTGTTATAAAGACTCTGCCTCGCTCTGATCTCGATTCTCTACCCTCCGGGCATAGAAATCATGGCTGAATTCAGCCAACCTGTCCTCTTGTATGGCCTGCCGTATTCCTGAGAGGAGGTGGCTATAGTAGTGAAGGTTATGAATGGTGTTCAGGGTGCTGGCCAGTATTTCCCGTGAGAGATAGAGGTGCCTCAGGTAGGCCCGGGAATAGCGAGAGCAGGTGTAGCACCCGCAATCCTCCTCGATGGGCGAGTCGTCCTGTGCGTACCGGGAGTTCTTGATAGTCAGTTTCCCCGTTTTGGTAAAGAGCATGCCATTTCTCGCACCTCTGGTAGGCAGTACGCAGTCAAACATATCCAGGCCCATCTTCACCGACTCGATAATATCCTCCGGTGTTCCCACCCCCATGAGGTAGGCGGGTTTTTCATCGGGCAGAAATTCCCTCGTCAACCGTACTATCTGCTCTCTGATGCGCGTATCTTCCCCTATGGCCAAGCCTCCTATGGCGTAGCCGTCAAATCCGAGGTTTTTCAAACCCCGTGCGCTCATCTCCCTCAGATCTGGATAGATCCCGCCCTGCACAATCCCGAACAGGGCCTGCGACTCGTCCTTACTCTGCTCGAGGCATCGCCGGGCCCATTGCTCAGTGAGCCGTACGGAGTTTCGCACATAATCGTGAGAGGCGCCGGCTGGTGCGCATTCATCCAGCGTCATCGTAATATCTGCCCCTAGGGATCTCTGGATCTCCATAGCCTTTACAGGCCCGAGAAAATGGGTCGATCCATCCAGGTGTGAGCGGAAGGTGACGCCTTCGGGCGAGATAGTCCTGAGTTTGGAGAGACTGAGGGTTTGAAATCCTCCGCTGTCGGTGAGTATGGGGCTTGGCCAGTTCATGAAGCGGTGAAGACCGCCAAACTTCTCGATCAGCGCATGACCTGGCCTCAGGTACAGGTGGTAGGTGTTCGCAAGGATAATCTCAACGCCTGCGTCCCTGGCCTGCTCAGGGGTTACTGCTTTGATGGAACCCAAGGTTCCAACAGGCATAAAGACAGGTGTTTCGATGGTTCCATGGTTTGTGACCAGCTCCCCCAGCCTGCCCCTGCTGGATGTACAATTTTTTTTTACGATGAATTTCAAGGTCTTCAACAGCCTTTTGTTGTTAGTAATAATTCTATAATCTTGGTGTCTTTGCGCCTTTGTGGCAAGATACCTGCGTAATGACTAATAATCTGGACATTTTTATTCAGGTTATCAGCATTGCGTCCCCGTAACTATAGAAACGATATCGGTTTTCCACCGCCCAACGGTACGCCTTCATGGTCAGCTCATATCCAGCAAAGGCAGCCACCAGGAAAAGCAGCGAGGAACGGGGCAGATGGAAATTCGTGAGAAGCCCATCAATCATCTGGAACGTGAATCCAGGATATATCAAAAGATCCGTGGCTCCTGAATCGGGCGCGATGCCCCCCCTTCTCTGAAATGCCGTCTCCAGGGCTCTTACTACGGTGGTGCCTACGGAGACGACCCTTCCCCCCTTTCGTTTTGTGTCTTCAATGGCATTGGCCGCATCGTGGCCTATGGAGTATTGCTCCTCTCCCAGGCGATGTTCTCGAATGTCTCTAACCCTCACTGGCTTAAAGGTATCGTGCCCCACTTTGAGGGTAATGCTCGATACACTCACACCCCGAGCCTTGAGGGAGCCAAGCAGCTCCTGAGTAAAATGAAGGCCGGCCGTCGGTGCGGCCACCGCGCCAAGGAACCGGGAGAAAATGGTCTGGTATCTCTCCTTGTCGATCTTCGACCTTCTATCCTTGCCGTCTCTTTTAATATAGGGGGGCAGTGGAACGCAACCTCTTTTTTTTAACACGTAGGTCAGGGTGTGGTCGCCTTCGAAGTGGAGCCGAACCTTTCCCTCCTCTCCAAGGCTTGTCACGGTTCCCTTTAGGCCGTCGGGAAGCAGTATTGTACTGCCCATCTTCGGCCTCTTCGATGCTCTCATTAGGCACCATCTCTCGTCGGGCTTCCTTTTAGATACTTTTTCGGGGTGCTCGAGAATCAGGATTTCCACCTGGCCACCGGTTTCCTTTCTGCCAAAGAGCCTGGCAGGAACCACCGTAACATCGTTCACAACCAAGAGATCTCTCTCCCTCAAGAGCGATGGAAGATCGGAGAAGCGATGATCGAAAAGGCCCCCAGAGGACCTCTCCACGCGCAGGAGCCGTGATCCATCCCTTCTCGGGGCCGGTTCTTGAGCGATGAGTTCATCAGGGAGATTATAATCGTACTCATCCAGGTTATACATGGGCCTTGGTACCGAAAGATAGAGGTTAAAAACAGTCCGCAACCATACCTATAACGCCTATGGTCCTCACCTTATTATCTGACAGGAAAACGAGTCGTATTATTCCTCAACATTGCAGATGAAGCTGTCGCGCATCTCGGGGTAGGCGATGGAACAGTCCTTCCCGATGAGCCTCTCCGCTTCCCCGATTGCTTCTTCCACGGTGGAGAAGGGCTCAAAACCGAGCAATCTCGCCACCTCGAAATCCGTGGCCCCGGCGAGAAAGACCTTGCCGAGGTACCTGAAACCATAGACTCCCTGTCCCCACAGGATAAGGGGATGGACACCGTGGAAGCCGAACCCATATCTGTATTTATGGACGAACTCAGGTCGATGGGCGTACTCTTCCGCGTAGAGATCCCACAGCTCGAAGGGGTCCTGGGTGTGAGGAATGAGCTTCTCGAACATCTCCACGTAAGAAGGATACCTCACGCCATCGAACTGCTTATTACAGGGGTGAACGAGGATGATCACCCCTCCTTTTTTTACCAGAGGAATGTTCTGAAACAGGCCGAAGCTATAGGACATACCCAGGTTCCTGACCAGGATTGGATTGATAAGGGACATCTTGCTGTAAGGATCCCTGTTGTTGCCCATCCCGTATAGCACCACATCCGACTGTCCTTTTACCTCAACGATGTGTTGGCGTTGGAGTATATCCAAGGTCTTCTCATGGGCTTCAGGTGGATGCCCAGCCACCACCTGCACCACCTCCTGGGGGTACGCGTTGTTCATGGCGCCCTCGATAATGAGAAACCGGCGCCCCTGTTTTGCAAGTTCCTTCTCGATAATCTTCCCCATCTCGTTGAGCAGCTTAGGGAAGGCGGAACGCTTTGCGTCCATGGTGGATTTTCCCGAGGCCTTGGGAAAGGGACGGTGGTGATGGCGGATGCTCCTGAAGCTTCCCAACCCAACCACAGCCGACTTCCAACCGCCGTTAAACGGGGACCATGGATTGCTCACGTAGATGACCTGGTCCGAATCGATGAGAGCACGGTTCACCTCCACCTCCTGACCGCGATCGGTCTCCCCGAGAAAGACCAGGTTTTCCCTATCCTCGGCATCGTGGTTGCGAAGTCTACTTGGCCCTAAACGGTAAGGAAGGTCCTCGCCGAGGATACTGCTGAGTTCTCGCGTATTCCATTTTCGATGGAGCCCAACGGCACAGAGTAATCTGATATTGCTGTCCTTAACCCCTAACTTATCTAATTCCTCTAAGATCACTCCTATTGCCAAGCCGCGAAAATCGGGCTCTCTCTGGATTGGGACGAACCCTATGGGATCGTCAAAGGCGATGGTAACCCTGGATCTCGGGCTCACCAATGTGGAGAGAGGCTCGTGTGCAATAGGAGAGTTGAGCGCATCACGCACTGCCTTGGCTGGATCAGTCAGCCGAGGCAGTGGCCTCGTTTCTTGTCGAATAACCCTGGTCCGCTCGGGTAATTCGGCCATAAGGGTGCCATCGCCATAGGGAATTCGAAAAACGTTGTCTTCAGCCATAATAGGTTACCTCTTCGATGTTGCAGGTTAAAGAAGATCGGCGCAGCCGAGTCTTCTGCTCA
>CAYPNL010000183.1:0-17743 GCA_964412045.1 uncultured Desulfobacteraceae bacterium | reverse complement strand
ATGGTATTACCCTGGATGATCTGAGACAGGGCTTGCTCCCTCTCCACGAGCTCCCTCTCCACGCTTTGAAGATGCCTCGTCCTCTCATGCACAATCTTTCCGAGATGCTTGGAGAAAAGTTCAAACTGCTTCTCGATCTGCTCCGGCTCGCGTATATACTCCCTCAACCTCTTCTTGATCCTTTGCCTTTCCTCTTCGATCTGGAGAAAATCCCAAACCGACATGGCCTCAAGATGATCGATGAGGCGCACTTCCGCCGGTTTCGTCGACTTGATCTGGCTCAGGACCCTGTCATCTCCAGTCAGCTCGATGATCAGGGTCAGCCCTTCGAGCTGGTAGAGCTCCTTATAATCAAAGGTGGTATATATCCCTTTTTTTCTCGCGTATGCCAGACCTTCGGCCTGCTCATCTATATCAGCTACTCCCAGGATATCTACCTTCTGTGGGAAATTCTTTCCAAATACGATCTTGAGGATAGCTTTACATACCTTTCCTCCTCCGACGATAGCGACTCTTGAATTGTGTAAGATATCTCTCATGGCATCCTCAAATCCTGGAATTGTTAGAGTGATGGAGGAATGGAGTGATGGAGGAATAGTCTCACATTGAATAAAGGAGTTTGAAAATCAAAAAGCTCGACCCAATACGCTCTCCCGTGGACATTTTTACGAAGAATATCCCTCATGACGCTTTCCAATGCTCCAATCATCCAGTGCTCCATTACTCCATTACTCCGCTTGATCAAGGAACCAACAAGGTGGGCAACTCCGTTTGCTCAGCTAGTTCCTGGGAGATGCTCCTTAACCACCTCGCCTGCCAAGAACTCTTGCGGGATGTGCCTACGGCAATCATGGTTGTCTCATATTCCCTGGCTGCATTTTGAATCTGAGCAACATCACCAAGGTAGAGGTGCGCTTCTGCCTCTATGCCTTCTTCTGCCAGGGAGGTACACAGTTCATCCAACTTCTTCCTGTGCTCTCGCTCCATCTTCTGAAGCCCCCTTTTCCCCAATCCCTCGACCTCTTTTTCGGTTACCACCTGGACCACTTGTAATTTCTTTATGATACCCTTAAGGCCGACCAGAAAATCGAGCGCTCTCGTAGCGGGAGGAGACCAATCCATAGCCAAGAGCGGCCTCTCAAATAGTCCCTCATTTACCCTGCCTGATTCTGATTGGTACTTATGCACAAGAACCGTCCTAGGGGTCTTTCTGAGAAACTCCAGGGTCTTAGAATCTATATAAAATTTCTCCATCCTGGTCCTTTTCTGTCGGTTGATCACAACGAGGTCGACTTCTTCCTCCTCAGCGGTCTCAATCATCTTGCGCACCGTATCGCCCACCACGATATACGATCCACATTCCATTCCCTCTTCATAGAGACTTTGAGCCCAGTCGACAAAACGAACTTCAGCCATTGCCCTGAGCCTATCCTTTTCCTCCTTCGTGTAGTAGCCCACCTTGCGCTCTATCACGTGCAAGAGCACCACATGGTCAAGGCCAACGCTCCTCAGGCCCATGAGCGATTTTAGGGCATCAAACCATAATCCCTCGAAATCCGTCACAAACAGCATCTTTTTAATCTCCATAGAGCCCCCCCTTTATTAATCATTTTACGATTGCTCCATTTCCATGCCGACTTCCTTATAAGGCTTGAGAGCGATGTCGCTGCCGAAGTAGTTGAACAGAGGAATATGTTACGTACCGGAACCGTGGAACAAAAAAATTCGTAACTGTTCGGGTAGCCACCAAGGCACAAAGGCACAAAGATAGATATGGGTTTTGCCCCTTAAAAATATCAAAAGAACAATTCTATAATCTTGGTGCCTTAGCGCCTTAGTGGCTAAATAGTTACAAAAAGTCATCATAACCTGCTATTGAAAATATATCCCACGCATCGAAAAAGATCAATCGTCTTTCCTTCTCACCGGCTCCAGCCGACGGTGAGGGTTAAAAGATAAAGTAAATCAACGCAAGGGCAAACAGTATGATAATAGCTACGAGTACGCCCAGGCCGATAGGCCTCCTGTAGAGGTTCTCGTTGTAAGTCTCGCCTGATGAATAACCTCCTAAATATCGCAATCCTTGCGTGATCCTGAGATACGTGTATGCTGCCGGTATCTCGAGGAGCATGATGGGATTCCTGGCGATCCGCGTGATGATATTGATTGTTATCGAGGAGGATGTCTGCACTTTGGATCGAAAGGTGCTCAGCGGCGCCACGCATGCCCATACGATGCCCTTTCCCCCCATCCGATAGAAGTAGTCGAAATCCAGGATAGTCCCCCGATGCGGCGCAAGCATGTCCTTGGCTATCATAAAGGCCAACCCGGCCAACAGAAACAGTTGAACGGTGCCTATAACGTGCGAGGGCGTATAGGGATGATAGAGAACATCATGAAAAGGGAGCACCCGGAAAAGCGCCTGCGGATAAACCCCAATAAAGATACACAGAAACGCGGTCAAGAGCATGGCGAGCTGCATGTTGATGGGTGACTCCTTGGCCCTCATCTCCTCATTGGGCGCAAAAAAGGTAAAATAGGATAGCTTCACAAAGGACAGGAATGTCCCCACAGCAGCCAGCACCATCATGAGCTCCAATACAGGCATGTGTTGTTCGGCTGCAGAGCTGATTATCATGCCCTTGCTTACATACCCGTTAAACCCGGGCGCCCCGGCAATGGAGAGCGAGGCAATAACGCACGCCAAAGCGGTGACAGGCATGTACTTCGCCAAGCCGCCCATCTCCGTGAGCTTCCTCTTACCCGTCATATACAGGACCGAGCCCATGGACATAAACAGCAATGCCTTGTATAAGATGTGGTTAAAAACATGGGCAATCCCACCGTTCATAGCCAATTCCGTGCCTATGCCGACCCCGGCCACCATGTACCCCACCTGACTGACGATATGGTACGAGAGCAGCCTCCTCGCGTCATTCTGAAGCAGGGCGAACAGAACTCCGTACACGGTCATAATACCACCCATATATGCCACAAGCGGCATGCCCGCAAAGCACCGTGCCAGCACGTAGACGCCCGTCTTGGTGGTATAAACGGACATGAACACACTGCCCGTAACGGTCCCTTCCGGATATGCATCGGGGAGCCAGGTATGAATGGGAATAAAAGCCGCATTAAGGCCGAAGCCGATAAGTATGAAAATATCAGCAGGGCCGGTGCCCAGGTGTGTGACGGCGATAGAACCTGTTTCCACGACATAGATGATGATGCCCGCCAGTAAAGAGCAGCCTCCAATGATGTGCATTATCAAATATCGAAATCCCGCATCAAGGGAGCGCTTCTCCTTCTGGTACCAGACCAAGAATACCGAGGACACGGCCATGACCTCCCAGAATGCAAAGAGGGTAAAATAATCCCCTGCGAACACCACCCCCAAGGAGCTTCCCACATAGAGGAAGGCCGCCACGTGTTGTCCATCTTCTTGTACATGCAGGGAATAGAGCAGTGCCAGAAACCCTATGATGGTGAAGATATAGCCTACCACCAAACTTAGTCTATCGACCTGGCAGAATACCAGTTCATAGCCTAAAAAGTGGTAGACCCAGGCCGTGCCCGTCTCGAGCTGAAGGATATCCAGAAAGGCCAGTGCAGGGATTACGAGAAGATAGCCCTGTTTGAGCTTTCCCTTCAACAACGGGATCAGCAGCGCCCCGAGGATAAAGAGCATGGCTGGAGGAACGGTCTTAATCATAGAAATCCTCTTCCCTCCGCACGATGCGCGCCAGCAGCCACGCACCTCCTATCAAAAGCATGGCCCCGAGAAATCCAAACACGACGTCAATCGAGGGGATCTTGTGCCAAAAAAAGACGGCATGCTCATGTTCTATGAAAAACCCCGCGGGTATACACAGGACTAAGAAACTATAGAATATAATCTTGAGCGTCTTTTTCATGCCTGGCTACCGTATGCAATGAAGCAGAGTATTATTATTGCAACGTGGTATAAATGTGGAACGAGGCCACGATTCGTCTACTGAGATCGCCTTATATAGCTAACGCAACCGAAGATAGTAAATCAAGCCATATAAGAACAGCAGGATTATGGCCACAAGTACACCTAACCCAATAGGCCTCCTATAGCGATTCTCATCGTAACTCATGGATCTCAAGTCGGTAATCCTGGACTCCAGGTTCCTCAACGCCTCAGTCCTCTCCTCCGACGCACCTGAGATGCGGTACAATCCCTTCACAGCCTTCAGGTGGAGGTACTTCAGCGCTATCTCGGGCAGAAGGATGGGATTCCTGCTCAGGCTGGTCACGCCTGCCACCTTGCCGGCCAGGGACTTCTGGAGGACAAGCCTGAGGTTCTGCAGGGGATGAATGCAAATCCACAGGAGCATGAGGCCCGGCTTTCTGTAGAACCAATCGGTGTCCACGCTGACCGTGGCCTCACCGCCAAGCTTATCGATATAGATCCAAAATGCAGCGGCCGTGAGGAGCAGCAACTGCATCATAGCGATCACCTTGTCGGGCGTGTACGGTTGAAAATCCACCGGATAGGGAAGAAGATTATAAAGCACCTTGGGATACACACCCGTAATGATACACAAAAAGGCGGCCATGCCCATGGCTATCAGCATATTCAGGGGAGGCTCATGTGCCTCTATCTCATCCACTGTTTCTCCCTTGGGGGCCCGCCCAAACCAGGTGCCGTAGGGAAGCTTCAGGCCCGTATGGAGGAATGTTCCTATGGAGGCAAGGTGCAGCAACAGGTGTATCACGGGTCTATGGAGCTCACCTGAGGCGGCAACGACCATGGTTTTGCTCACAAATCCATTAAAGAGCGGCACCGCCGAGATGGAAAAGCCGCCGATCATGTAAAGCGAGAGACAGATGGGCATCTGTTTGTAGAGGTTCCTCCCCTGGAGTTCCGTGAGCTTTCTCCTCCCCGTCACATGAATGACCGCTCCCACCCCCATGAAAAGCAGGGCCTTATACAGGATATGGGAAAAGGCATGGGCGGTGGAACCATTCATGGCCAGATACGAGCCCAACCCAACACCGCACACCATATAGCCAACCTGGCTGATGATATGGTAGGCCAGCAGCCTTCTGATATCGTTTTCAAGCACCGCGTACACGACCCCGTACACCGCCATAATGGCCCCAAGCCATACCAGCAGTTCAACCCCGGGAAAGGTCCTCAGCAGCACGTATACCGCGCTCTTGGTCGTAAAGGCGGTGAGAAATACCGATCCGGTCACCGTGGCCTCCGGATAGGCATCGGACAGCCATGCGTGAAACGGAGGCACCGCCGCATTGATGATAAATCCGAGCAGCATGAATTGAGAGGCAAGCCCCCCATATCCGATAAGGCCGAATTCGGTAGAGCCGGTCTCTACCACGTGTATGATGATGCCTGCCAGAAGCGCACAGCCGCCGAATATATGAACCATGATATACCTGAACCCGGCTTCAAGGGCGGCCGTATCCCTCTGATACCATATCAGGAAGACCGATGTGACGGCCATGATCTCCCAGAATGCAAACAGGCTGAATAGATCGCCGGAAAAGGTTACCCCCAGGGTGCTCCCGACATAGAAAAAAGCGGCCATGTGTTGCCCAGTATCCCGCACGTGCAGGGCATACACCATTCCCAGAAAGGACATAATCACGAACACGTATCCGAAGCACAGGCTGAGCTTGTCGACCCTACCCAAGATGAGCTCATATCCCAGGAATTGATAGATCCAGTAGGTGCCCTCGGGCATGGAGAGGAGGTCTACGAAGGCCGCAACAGGGATAAAGAGTTGCAGGAACGCCCGGAGCCTTCGCTCCCTTACAAGGGCAAGGAGCAGCGCTCCCCCTATGTAGATAAATGCTGGAGGTACTATCTCAATCACGGTAGTAATCCTCGTCCTTCTGGAGCCAACGATGGCCAAGGGCCTTTGATCCCAACACGATCAGGATACAGCCGAGAAAACCGAAGACTGCATCAAATATCGGGATCTTCTCCCACCAGAAATGCGGGTGTTCAGGCCGAAAAAACAGGCCGAGCACCATGCTCACACCAATGCTGATGATCAAGGCATATTTCCCTATCCTTTTCATTCACATCCCCCCCAGTATTCTCTCCGCCGCCATCGATGCGATGGTAAAAAAGCGAAAGAAGGCGTTCGGAACAAGCCCCAGGATAAGCGAGATAATCGCCGTTATCATCAATGGCACCACCATCTTCATTGGTGCCTCATCGAAATGAGGATTAATCTCTTCCTTGGGGGCCTTGAAGAATGAATTATAGATGATGGGAAAAAAGTAGGCCACATCCAACAGAGCACTTATGAGCAGAACAAAGAGAAAGACCACCTCCTTGGCCTCCAGGGAACCCATAGCGAGATACCACTTGCTGATAAATCCGCAGATGGGCGGTGTTCCTGCAATGCCCATTGCACCAATCGCAAAGGCCCCCATGGTCAGGGGCATCTGCCTGCCGATCCCATCAAGTTGACTAATATTCTCCTTGTGGGTCTTTACATAAATGGCGCCTGCAACGAAGAACAGGGTGATCTTCATAAAACCGTGGCTGCCCATATGGAAGATGCTCCCTGTGATTGAGCTCGGGGTTACCAGGGCGGCACCCATAACGATGATAGCAAGATTGTTTATGGTGGAGAATGCCAGCCTCCTCTTGAGATTATCCTGGGCAAGGGCGTACAAGCCGGACACGATAACCGTGAATGCGCTGAAGTAGGCCAGGATAAGCCACAAATCAAGCTGGTGGAGGAGCTCTGGGCCGAACACGTAGAGGATAATCCGAAGGCAGCCGAATACGCCTGCCTTGACCACGGCCACGGCATGAAGCAGCGCGCTCACAGGGGTAGGCGCTATCATCGCGGTGGGCAGCCACTCATGCAGCGGCATGAGCGCCGCCTTGACGCCGAAACCCAGGATCAAAATAGCGAACAGGAAGATAATCGTCGCGGATGAACCATGACCTAACAGAAAACCGCCGGGCTTGAAGTCAAGCGTTCCTGTGAGGGTATAGATAAAGATGATGCCGAACAGGATGACCACTCCCGCAGTGAGGGTGTAGGCAAGGTATTTCCTGCCGCCCATAATCGCATCCTCGGTCTCCTTGTGGGCAACCAAGGGGTAGGTGGATACGGTCAGGATCTCATAGAATATAAAAAGGGTTAAGAGGTTGCCGGCAAAGGCAATTCCCATGGTTGCGGAAAGACACAGGGCGAAATTAAAAAAGTACCTGGTCTGGGCATGCTCGTTCAATCCCCTCACATAGCCTATCGAGTACACCGAGGTCGCGATCCATAGGGCCGAGGCGAGAATGCCGAAAAAGAGGCCGAACTGGTCCACCCTGAACTGCAAGGCCACCCCTGGCGTAAGCTGAATTATGGTGAACTCGAGCATTTGTCCCCGCAGCACAAAGGGGATCATAGAGAGCACGATAGAGAACTTGACCACCGAGGCCAGCATGGTCCAGAACTCCCGCAGGTTTCTGTTTCTCTCACCGGTAAAGAGTATGAGCATGGCCCCGATAAGGGTCACGAGCACAGCCAGAAGGGGCCGTATGGATACCGTTGTCTCCATTGATTATGCCTTATTCATTCGCACTGGTTCAGCCACAAAGACCTGCCCGCCTCGCCTAAGGCGAAGCCGATGGCGGGCAGGCACCAAGAACATGAACGTTCGTAACACGTTAGCTCTTTGAAAAGCTACCTGGTGATATGCTTTCTTCGTGCCTTGGTGCCTTGGTGGCTGAACTGTTACCATAATTCTAAAAGCCCACGGGCACAGCGAACTGTATGACTGAGGAAATGATCTCCCCACTCAGGATACCCAACAATAAAATCCCCGCCCCTGCAATGAGGATGGGCAGGAGCAGGCTAAGAGGCGCCTCCTCAATGGCCACAGCTTCCTCAACTCCCTCATGAGCCTCTTCCTCCCTCGGCTCGAGGTAGACATTCTCTATGATCCTGAAGAAAAGGATCACGTTTATAAGGCTGCTCAGCAGCAACACCGCTACAAAGACCCACTGATTGGCGTCGATGGCGCCGAGCACCAGATACCATTTGCTGAAAAACCCACAGGTCGGAGGTATCCCGATCACCGAGAGACCTGCTATGACCAGCGTCGCCATAGTAAAAGGCATCCTCCGGTGCATGTACCGGAGGCTGGGAATCTCCCTGTTGCCGGACCTATACATAATGGCAGCCACAATCAGAAAAAGGGCGAGCATCATAATGGAATCGTTCAGGATATGCAGGATTGCCCCTGTGAGCCCATTCCTGTTGGCAAGGCCCACTCCCAGGGCTATATAGCCCACTTCTCCCACCAGGATATAGGCGAGCATCCTCTTTACATCGCTCTGCGCCAAGGCCAAGAGCGCACCGAAGAGTATGGCTCCGGCAGCCATCCAGCCGAGAATGCTGGTCGCAGGGATCAACTCCATGGAGAACCGGGGCTCGAATACCGTGAACAAAATCCGTATCATCACATAGGCCCCTACCTTGGTCATTAGGGGGGCAAGCAGGGCGCTCACTGCTGATGGGGCATAGGTATAGGCATCGGGAAGCCACACGTGTAAGGGGAAAAGCGCCATCTTTAGGCTCACTCCAACCAGGAAAAAGGCGAAGGCCACCATCAATACCTTTGACTGGTACAGGGCGGGCAATATCTCAGCTAGATCAGCCATGTTGAGCGAGCCTGTACTGATATAAAGGTAGCCCACACCGAGTAAGTAGAAGCAGGCCCCAATCGTCCCGAAAATCAGATAATTAAAGCTGGCAAAGGGTGCACCGTCCTCCCCCACGGCTATGAGGGCATATCCTGCAAGGGAAGCAATCTCCAGGAATACATAGAGATTAAACATATCACCGGTTATGACGATCCCCAGGAACCCCGTCACCTGCAAGAGAAAAAGGGTATAGAAATACACGACCTTCTCCGGCAGCTCCTTTTCCACGACCCTCCTGGAGGATATGGCCACCATCAGGCTTACAAACGAAACGATAACCAGGATAAATCCATTCAGGTGATCGACTACGTATTCAATGCCCCAGGGAGGCTCCCATGTTCCGAGATAGTAGTGGATAGTGCCGGTGGCAAGAACCGTGTAGAGGCAGTGAATGGATGCCAGGAAAGACAGTGACAGGGCTATGATGGTGATCGGGTAACTGAGGCCTTTCCTCCACCAGCCGAACAGCAGCGTAAGAAATGCGAATATCAGGGGAACAACAACCACTAACGCAGGAGATTGTGGGACCATTTCCGTTGCTCTAAGATCTCGTCTTCTTCGAGAGTGTTATATCTACGGTAAATTTGTATCGCGATAGCCAAGGCCACTCCAAGCGTACTAACCATTACCACGATAGCGGTAAGCATGAGTACATGGGGTAAGGGGTTGATATAGGAGGCAGCTTCAACGGCATGTGATCCATGTCCATGGGCATGCTCAATAATAGGCAAGGTCCCCCCTTTCTTCGCAGCGGTCGAGACAAAGAACAGGATGATCGCCGTTTGGAAGATATTGATCCCGATAATTTTCTTCACGAGGTTTTTTTTGCCGATCATGGCGTAAAAACCGATCATCATCAGGATAATATAGATCCAGTAGTTGTATTTGCTCAGTATTAAATCAAACATAGTTCGTGTTGATTGTGTTTCTTGACTTTATGGTGTTTGTTGGGTTTACATCCCTCAATTCGTTTGTTTTTATTCCATGGCAATTCATGGTACCGTTACCTATAAGGCAGTAGTTGACTATCCTTTTCTTCTCCTTCTCAGTATGAGAATACAGGAAAGACCGGCGGTGAAGATTACGGTTGTCTCTCCCAGGGTATCATAGCCCCTGTAATCGGCAAGCACGGAGGTCACCGCGTTCGGCGTCGCAGTCTCCTCTATCGTTTTCTCGAGATACCGGGGTGAGACGTGGAGGCTGGCCGGTGAGCGTGGATCCCCCCAGTCAGGCATATCCTGGGTAGCGTAGAGAAGGATCATCCCGGTAATTACCACGCTGATGAAGGCCAAGATCTTCAATCCTTGCTTCTCCTCTTGGTTTTACTCACTGCGGCAATAAACAGCACCGTGCCGATGCCGGCGCTCACTGAGGCCTCGGTAAAGGCAACATCCACAGCGCCCATCTCAGCCCACAAAAGACACATGAAGAAGCTATAGGCTCCGAGTATAACCACCGCACTTAAGAGATCCTTCACGGTAATGGCAGCAATGGCGCATATCAGGACAAAGATCAGGAGCACTATATCAAAGGCTGCTATCATCTTCTCTCCTTGCTTTCCTTGGTCCAGGGCTCGAGCCCGCATCTCAGGGCCGCCCTGGAGATGGCATGTGTGGAGGTGGGTTGGGCAAGAAACATGAACACCGCGATAAATAATATCTTCAAACTGGTCAGGGAAAGGCCTTCATAAATACTCAGGCCTATCAGGGACAGGAGCACGGCCAGGGTATCGCCCTTACCCGTTGCGTGGAGGCGGCAAAAGAAATCCGGAAACCGCAAAAGCCCCACCGTGGCAGCCAGGAAAAAAAAGAAGCCCCCCAGGAGAAACGGGATGGATGCCATGAACTGGATGTCCATTATACCTCCCCTTTTATCTCCAGATATTTCGCAGCGGTGATGGTTCCAATAAAATTGAGCAGGGCATAGACCATGCTGATATCGATAAACATATCAACCCTGTTGTAGATAAAGCCCATCAGGAGCAAGATGACCAATGTCTTGGTGCCGATCGCAGAGATACCCGCAATCCTGTTGAGCACGCCGGGGCCAAAGACCCCCCGGTAGAGACAGAGCAACGCAAGGCTGAATAACCCCATGCCGAAGTAGAGAAAAAAGCTGCTCATCTTCCCTCCTGTTCCCCTTCTTCATACTCCGGAAGGATCCCCCCCGTTGATATATCAAAGAAAATAGAAAACATGACCGCCATGACGGCAATCCCCACGCCGACCTCTACCCCGAGTATACCGAGGGACCTGGCCTGGGCCGGTATGACCTTGAGGATGGTGGAAAGCTCGCCATAGTCCAGGTAATTGCTCCCTAATATGAGACACAGCAATCCGATTCCCGAGTATATCAAAACCCCGAAGGAACTGAAAATCCCGGCCTTCGCCTCAGACATCCTGAGCTTGGCTTCCTCTAACCCATGCGTGAGGAGGTAGAGGATAAAGCTCGCCCCCAGGATCACTCCTCCCTGGAACCCACCACCAGGGCTGTGGTGGCCGTGCATGATCACATAGAGGGCGTAGAGTTGTATGAACGGTATGAGTATCCTCGCCACCGTCCTGATAATGATGTCATCCGTAACCTGGGTCATGTTCCAGCGAAGCTCCACTTCAAACCAACAAAAACCGCCTTGAGTAAAAATGATCCAAACCGCTTAAGCCATGCGGCTTAGGGAACAAGGCTCAAGGCCTTATGCCACATGCCTTGTGCCTTTGGCCCTTTGCCTTTCTTCTATTTAAGGGCTCCAAATATCCGGGATACATCCAGGACGTCCTGGATATACACATGGTCTGCCTCCATAAGCACATGGGCGATCTTATCCTCCATCTCTCCTGTATCAAGATCATAGGCGACCTTTTTATCGATGGCATGGACAAAGAACTCCCCCTCTCGAATATCCATCGTAACAGTCCCCGGGGTAAGGGTGATGGAGTTGGCCATCGCCACCCAGGAGATGTCGCTCTCTAATTTCGTCTTGAACCGTATGATCTGAGGATCGATCGGCATCTTCGGGGAAAGCGCCAGATAGGCAACATGAAGATTTGCCGTGAAGATCTGGCTCAGAAACCATGGTGCGGATTGCAGGAATCTCTTGGCCCTGATCCTGAAGTCCCCGAGTCTCACGTTTACAAACAGCAGATCATAGGACAGGTAGGCAACAAGGAGTGAGCAGATAATGCCGAGCGTAAGGTGGAAGTAATCAAATCGGCCTGAGAGAAGGATCCAGAAACCGAAGAGTATGAGGAAGGTGATCGTGAAATTCCGGATGGCCACCCTTGATTGCTGGGCGCCTGCGAGAAAGGCCCTGGTCTCTCGCTTTTCCGCCAGGGACTTCGCCTCGCTGGTGAGCTTCGCAGAGCTGTAAAGAAGCTCCCGGGCCTCATCCCTGGCCTTCTCAAGAATCTCAAAGGCCTTGTCAGCGGTTTGTATCAGAACCGTAACTTCCATACCTACCCCCCATAGAACTGGAAGTTTGCCGCAGTTGTTCCGTTTAGGGCGAACTAATACAGGAATCTTTTCTTTTAAGTCAAGGAATAATTAATACCGGCACAGAGGATTTTTCCAGGACCCTATAACAGGAACTCCCCGAGATAAACTCCTTCAAGGCCGCTTTGGGCTTATATCCCATTGCGATCATGGTGGCGTTATAGTCCTTGGAGGCACGCACGATCTCATCGGCAGTCTTCCCGGCATAGATATGAGACTCAGCATCCACCGTTTCCTCCAGGCATATCTTTCTAACCCCCTCAACCCGTTCCCTGAGCTGCCGGATTTCACCGATCGTCAGCTTCTCATGAAGCACATACACGATATCGAGTACCCCCACGATCTTCTTAATGCCGATGATATAGAGCCACGCCCTTCCCGCTGCATCGGACCAGTCGGTGGCAAGAATTACGTTGCTGAATAATCCCCGCGCAGAGGGGCTCTTTTCGCGGCCGTCCTCGCGAATAATCAGCAGGGGAACCGGGGTATTCCGTATCAAACGCCGTGTACTGCTTCCCTTCAAGAGCCCTTCATGGTCCTCATGACTGTGGGCTATGATAAGGGATACCTGTTCCTTGTCCGCCACCTCGAAAATCCCGGGGATAAGAGGCCCCGAACCATCAACACCCCTCAGGTGTATGCCGTGACCGGATAATCGATCCGCTAACTCCTTCGGCGGCTTTTCAGGAAAAAGGATTATCTCCTTGAGGCCGATCTTCCCCATCTCCGTCAAGGCCTCAATGAACTCATACGTGGGTTCTCTGAGGTGTGTTACATAAAGGAGCTTTTTGATTTCCATAGGCTAGATTATTTACCTCCAGCAGGGACAATTAAGAGAGGCAATTCCGATTTCTCAGCCAGGGAATGAGATATGCTTCCCGACCATTTCTCCTTCCAGGCACTAGCCTGTCTCGTTCCAAGGACAATCATCGTGGCCCTGTGCTCAGTTGCCCCCCTCTGAATCTGCTCTTCCGTATCGCCGATATAGAGATGAGGCCGGGCATCAAACCGTTCCTGCACGAAGGTATCACAGACCTCATCCAATCTCTTTTTGTTCTCCCTCTCTACCTTATGGGCTTCCATTTTCGATAGTTTCCCGATCTGCTTTTCGCTGAGAACATGCATTATCTCAACCCGTTTCACTGCCTCCTTCATGCTGAGCACGAAGTCAAGGACCTTTTCTGATGAGACGGACCAATCGAGTGCGAGGAGGGGTCTCTCGAATGGGTTTTCACCCGCCCTTTCCGCTTGTGAATGGTAGTTATAGAGCAAGACAGGCTTTTCCGTCCTTCTGATAAGATCCGATGTGTCCGAGCCGAGAAAGATCTCCTCCAATTTCCCCCTCCTCGTTCTAGCGGTTACGATGAGATCCACCTTCTCGATTTCCGCAACAGATATGATTTTCGGCACCACATTACCGATGGCGATGTGGGCGCCCACTTCCATGCCTTCCTCGAAAAGTGTCTCCGCCCAATCAATAAACCGGATATCTGCAATCTCTCTCAGCTTTCGCTCCTCCTGCTTGAGGTAACCGGAACCCCTCTTCATTGCCACCCTATCTCTGGGTATTACGTGGAGAAACACCACATGATTCAGGCCTGCCTTTCTGAGCTCCATCAATGACTGCAATGCATCGAACCACAGTTCCTCAAACTCGGATACAAAAAGCATGGTAGTAATTTTCATGATATCCCTCGCTTCTTCACAAACACCTTCAACCCAGTATCTTGTCCAAGACCTCGGCAAGATCCTCCGCCTCCACGGGTTTCTCCAGGTATGCCTCGGGCTCAGGCACCGTTTCGTCGCCGAATTCAGTCAGGGCTGCCTGGGACCTGAGAAACGTCCGTTTCGACACACCGGAGAGCATAACCACGGGAATATTCTTGAGCGAGGGATCTTTCTTGAGTTCGTGGTACATCTTGATGCCGCTCTCTTTCGGCATGAGGATATCCAGGATAATGAGATCCGGCTTCTCGTTCTTTACCTTTTTCGCGCCCTCTTCGCCGTCCTTTGCCATGAGTGGGATGTAACCACGTTCCTCGAGCACAGTGGCCACAAACGTCCTAATATCAGGATCATCCTCCACATTGAGAACCTTCTTAGCCATGGTTAAGCCTCCCTTTGCTGTTAACATCCATAAAAACCGTGTCCCCTCTTATCCCCGGCCGGATGATGCACGTGCGCTGCTTTCCAAAAAACATGCCGCAACCTCTCGATACGTTGAGATCTCTGCATAAATGGAGACCACGGCCTTGCCCGCCAGGAAATGTGGCGGGCAAGGCCGCGGTCTCCTGCGTAGGCGGATGAAATGCCTTACTTGCCACCAGCGCGAGCCTCCTGATAGGGTAAGCGGACGCGAAACGTAGCACCTCTGCCGGGGCTAGACTCTATCTCGATGCTCCCTCCATTCTCCCGGACTATCTTATCGGTCACCAATAACCCCAATCCTGTTCCCCTCTCCCCCTTGGTGCTGAAAAGCGCGGAGAAGAGCCTTTCCTTTGTCTCCTTATCCATACCCATGCCGTTATCAGCCACTTCAAATATCACCTGATGATCTTCCTGAAGAGCCGAAGCTATCCTCACCTTCCAACGTTTCTTGGGCGCAGGATCGAAAATGCAGGCATCAATAGCATTGGAAACCAGGTTCAGCAGAGACCGATGAATAGCCTTTGGGTCGATGTAGACCTGTCCAATCTTTGTATCGAGATCCCGTTCTATGGTAATGTCATTCTCCCGCGCTTTCTGATCCATAAGTGAGCAAACGTCCTCGGCTACTTCGTTTGGATAGCAATTCTCGGGTTCCGGTTCACGCTCTTTGGAGTAAGAGAGCAAATCAAGAACAAGATCGGTGGTCCTCGAGAGATTCCTCTCTATCATTGCCCAGCCGTCTTTTATCTTATCCGTATCATCCTTGTCAAGCGCCACATTGAGCACATAGGCTCCGCCCTTGAGCCCGTTAAGGATATTCTTGATGTAATGGGCAAGCCCCGCAATAGTCTGCCCCGTGGCTGCAAGCCTCTCTGATTGTATCAGGTCCTGCTGGAGCCTCTTGATCTCCCTGAGGTCCTGAAAGAAACCGACGCTTCCTACCACCTCGTCCTCTCCATAAAGAATGGATCCTGAAAAGCCCGTGGGAACCGTTTCACCCTCCCTGTTGACGATGGCAATCTCCCTCCATTCCGACAGATCGACACCGCCCCCTTCTAAGGAAGCCCTGAATCCCTGAGCGATCTGCTCCGGATAGAGTGTATCAATATTCATCTTTCGTATAATCTCAACCCTGGGGTATCCGAATATCCGCTCCGCACCTCTATTGTAGATGACGATATCGCCGCGCTCATCGGTCGCAATAATGGCGTCATTAGAAGAGGTGATGAGCTTGTTCTGGAACTCGGCTCTCCTTTTCACCTCCTCAGTTGCGATCTTGACCATGTTTTCCAGGTCTTCGGTGTAGGCCTTCAGCCTCTGCTTGATGGATATCCTCTCTTCAGCCCTCCTCAAGGCCACTGAGAGCGCCGCATCCTTTATGGGTTTGTTCAGGAAATCAGAGGCCTCAAGCTTCAATGCCTCTATGGCTAAATCCATGTCACCGTGACCGGTAATCATGATCACCTCGGTGTCAGGGTTGAGCCCCTTTAGCTGTTTCAGGACCTCAATCCCATCAATGCCTGGCATCTTTATGTCCGTTAAAACTATGGCGGGCGATTCGCTTTTAAAGATCTCGATGCCCTCTTCGCCATTCGCAGCAGTACATATCTCGTAGCCGTCGCTTTCAAGGGAGAGAGCCAAGAGCTTTCTGATCCCTTCCTCATCATCAATGATTAAAAGCTTTGACATCACTGCTTGTGTTTGTTGTGTTTGTCGAGTTTGTTGTGTTTCTTGAGTTTCTTGAGTTAAAAATCCTTGAACGCCCTGATTCACAGTTCAAAATTCATCTTTATTCAAGCATCCATCGGTGCTGGGTTTTATAGGTGTGACTCAATAAACCCTAAAAACACAAAAAACTCAAATAACTCCATCATTCAACAGCGGGGAACTGCAGGGTAAAGGTGGTACCCACATCCGCCTCGCTTTCAACTGCTATGGTGCCTCCATAGTCACTGATAATTCGGTAGCTGATACTCATCCCCAGGCCGGTTCCCTGGCCCACCTTTCTGGTGGTAAAAAAGGGCTCAAATATCTTATCGATTATGTCCTCCGGAATACCCTTGCCCGTATCTGACACCGTTATCATTGCCTGCCCATCGGCATTGAATGATCTGATTCTGAGCAATCGCTTCCACTTCTTGTTTCCCCACCGCAGGCCTTTATCATCCATGGCGTACATGGCATTAGTGACCAGATTGATAAAGACCTGCTCCAGCCGGTTTTGATCGGCCATAATGTAGATGCCCATCGGCTCCAGCTCCAGATCAACCTCTATCTGGTGCACCCTCAATTGCTGCCCCATAACCTTGAACACGTCCTTTATGGGATCATTGACGTTTATCCTCGTCCTGGTAAGATCCGATTGCCTGGCAAAGTCCCTCATGTGATTGATTACCTTTGAGGCCCTGTCCACATGGCTTCCTATTTCCTCGGCCACCGATCTCAGCTCATCCTTTGCTATCTCTTCCCCCCTCTTGAGCTTCTTTAAGAAGAAATCACTTGCAACCTGGATCACGTTTAAGGGCTGGGTAAGCTCATGCGCCATACCCGAGGCCAGGGTTCCCAATGTAGCCAGCTTGCTTGCCTGAATCAACTGGGCTTCCTTCTCTACATTCTCGGTAATATCCGTGGTAGTAGCTATGAGACAATCGATACCCATATGTATCTCGTGACATGCCACGATATTTACATAAAAAAGCTCTCCTCCTGCCCTCCGATGTCTCCTCCTGGGATAAAACACGCATTGATGGGCCGTGAGATTCGTAAGGGCCTCCTGAAAGTCCTTATCTTCCTCATAAAAGAGATCCAGGAAGTTACTCCTCAACAAGTCCTCCTTTGACTGCCTGTAGGTTTCGAGGGCAGTTGCATTGACATCGATAAGATCCAAGCTCTTTTGATCTATGATAAAAATACAGTTTGGGGCGTTATCGAACAGCGTCTTGTATTTCTCCTCCGAGGTGCGCAATTCCTCATTGAGCTTCTTGAGCTCTGCTGTCCTTTCCTCAACCCGGCTCTCCAGCTCATCATGTGCTCTTTGGAGGGCATCCTGTGCTTCCCTGCGCTCGGTGGTATCCCAGAGGGTCTCAATGGAGCCCACCGTCCTCCCATGCGCATCCCTAATAGGGGCAGCCGTAAAGAAGAGCCATTTGCCTGCCTCCCCTATGTGCGGAAAGAACTCCTCTGCCTCGTAAGCTCCCTCGATGAGGGCAGACTTCCTCCAGCTATGCCCATAGTACTTCTCTATCTCCTCCATGTCATCTACGATAACATCGGCCATAATAGGCCTTTTTTCATGCCGAAAGGGGAGCCACTGTTTATTCGTGCCCACGATCTCATCGGCCTGGTAGCCCGTGAGTTTCTCGCAGGCCCTGTTCCAGTGGGTTACGATGTGCT
>CAYPNL010000182.1:0-8017 GCA_964412045.1 uncultured Desulfobacteraceae bacterium | reverse complement strand
CTCCTTAATCCTTTGTCCTGGCCCAAACTTACCCTTAACAATCATATCCTCGAGATAGTGGACCGCATGGTCAACCATGGATTTCGACTGTATCTTCATGTATTCTCTCTTATTGAGCTTCTTGCTTCACCCGACAGCACCGGAGTAAGAGCCTTCGAGTGTCATCTTCATGACACGCTCCAGTTTTGCGGGAAGGTCTACGATCTTTGCATGTATTGCCTGGTTAATGGCACTGATAATCGCCGGCGCTGTGGGAATAAGGGCAGGCTCTCCCACACCCTTTGCACCGTAAGGCCCGCTCGGCTCCAGATCTTCTACAAGAATTACCTCCACTGGCGGAACATCCATACTCGTTGGGTAAAGGTAATTAGCGAAATTCTTGGTCTTTCCAGGCTCGAATTCTTCCATAAGGGCATAGCCGATGCCCATAGCTACGCCTCCAATGATTTGTCCCGCCACATGGGATGGGTTAATCGCCTTTCCAACGTCCGCAGCCGCAATAACATGCTCTACGGAAACCTCGCCGGTTCTGGTGTCTACCTCAACCTCAGCATAGTACGTGCCAAAGGTATACGTTGCATACGGAATACCTTGGCCGGTCTCTTCATCCAGCATGGTAATAGGAGGATCAAACCGGCCTTCCCCGGTGAGGACCTGTCCGCTTTCGGACAACCCGCCTGCCAATTCCTTTATGCTTATCGCCTTGCCTCCTCCTCTGAATTCCCTCCCTTCAAAACCTATTTCCGTTGGGGGGACTTCAAGCTTCCTGGAGGCAGCTTCCTTCAATCCCTTAAGGAGATCCTCCGCTGCTGCCTTTACCGCATTTCCTGATATGTACGTCTGACGACTCGCTGAGGTGGCCCCGGCGTCTGTTGTGAGGCCGGTATCCGCGCTCACAAGTTGCAACTCCTTATCTGAAACCCCCAATGCCTCAGCAGCGATTTGGATTAAGACTGTATTCGAGCCCTGTCCTATATCAGCCGCCCCCGTATAAAGGGTTATTTGGCCATTCTCATCCACACCGATCCTGGCGGTCGATGGATTGGAAAGCCCCGTATTCCCGATACCGTACCAAAAGGAGGCAATGCCCCATCCGGTCTTGATCCACGGACTGTCCTTGCTCCTAACCTTGTTTTGGCTCTTCTCTCGTCTCTCCTTTGCCTCCTGAACCCTTCTTACGGTCTCCCGTATGCCAACGCTGGCGTTCAGTATCTGTCCCGTAGCTGTAGTTGAACCGGGCTTCAAGGCATTGATCATGCGGATCTCGAAAGGATCCATCTTTAAGGCCTGAGCCAGGGAATCCATCTGACCCTCATGCGCAAGACAAACCTGTGGCACACCAAACCCCCTCATCGCCCCTGCCCATACCTTGTTGGTGTAATAGACTTCCCCGTGGACCTTCACATGAGGTATTTCATAAGGTCCGACTGCATGAGCAGCAGCCCTTGATAAAACAGCCAGCCCATAGGAGGCGTAGGCACCGGTATCGAGGGTGTATGTAACCTCGACGGCAGTAATTCGGCCATCTCTTCTTGCCCCGGTTTTATAGTGCATTACCATGGCATGCCGTTTGGCCGCTGACTGCATGGTTTCTTCCATGGAATAGCGCAATTTTACCGGCCTCTTGATCTCCTGTACCGCTAGGGCAATAAGGCCCTGAATGGAGATATCGAGTTTCCCGCCAAAACCCGCTCCCGTAACAGACTGGACTATCCTGATCTGATCAAGCTCGAGGCCGAGGGCAGCAGCCACATCGCGCTGATCATAGTGGGGGTTTTGGGTGGCGACATGAATAATAATGGTCCCATTCTCATCCAGTGTGCCTATACCAGCCTCTGTTTCCAGATACCCATGGGCAGCCATCGAGGTAGTATAGGTTTCCTCCACAATAACATCTGCCTCATCAAAGCCCTGCACCACATTCCCTTTAATGATGTCCCGGGATGAAAGGAGGTTGCCCTTATCATGAATGGGCTCAGCAGTACATTTCTTGGCCTCTTCAACGCTAAAAAAGGCTGGCAGATCCTCATACTCCACCCTCACCGCCCTGGCTGCCTCAAGGGCAATGGCCTCGGTTTCAGATGCCACTAAGGCGATGGGATCACCTACATACCTCGCCTTTCGTTCCACCAGGATCTCCTGATCCTTGATGATAATGCCGTAGCGGTTGGTTCCCTTGATATCCTTTGAGGTGAATATCTTGATAACCCCAGGTATGGCCTCTGCCGCCGAGGCGTCAATTCTCTTGATGAGGGCATGGGGGCGCGTACTTCGCACAACCTTCAAATGGATGAGGCCATCGAGGCTCATATCATCCGCATACAAGGCCTTCCCGAGCACTGCCTCCAAACCGCCTCGCCTCTCCACGCTTTTCCCTACTGTCCTCATCCTAGATATCCCTTCCTTTGAGAGCATCCTTAATCGCCCTCATGACCAAGCCCTTCAGTGCAGGCTTTTTGTACTCGGGCAACCACGTGAGGTCGGTCTCATCGATCGACCTCCTCGATACCTCTGCCGCTGCCATTTCAATGATAGCCTCAGTTGACCGTTCCCCCTCCAGGATCTTTTCCGCCTCTCTGATCCTCACCGGGGTTGGGGTCACTGATCCTGGGGCAATTCGTGCCTCACGGATGCGGCCTCCGCTTTCATCCATAAAGAGGATTACGGCTACACTCATCTGGGCAATGTCCATTGCCCTCCTCCTGGTTACCCTTTGGAAGGAAAAAGGGGTATCCTTCGGCAGCTTTTCCACTTCAATCTCCCCGATCAATTCATCGGCTGCCAGTATCGTTTCGTGCGGCTTGACAAAGAAATCGGCCACAGGAACCCAGCGCTCGCCGCGGGTACTTACAACCTTGAGCCGTGAGTTCAAGACCATAAGAGCCGGTACTGTGTCCGCTGCCGGCGATGCATTGCCTATGTTGCCGCCTATGGTCCCCTGGTTGCGAATTTGAGGTGAGCCGATTATGCCGGCGCCGCGACAGAGGATCGGTGCAAATGTGTTCAAGATGGAGGAATGTTCTAATTCTGTATGGGTAACCGTAGGTCCAATGGAAATACGATCATCATGGATTTCTATTCGTCCAAATTCAGGTATATCCAAAAGATTCACAACATTTTTTGCCGTGACCTCTCCTGCTCCCAGTTTAATCAGCAGGTCTGTGCCGCCGGCAACTACCTTCGACTCATTCCCCTGAAGTGCTAGGAAATCCAGGGTCTCCAGCAAGCTCGTGAATGATAGGTACTCAAATTCGGGCAGAATCACGGGTTATTTCTCCTTTTAAATACTGACTCGGCAGCCTCAATGATCTGTTGATATCCTGTGCAGCGGCAAAGGTTACCGGAAATGGCCTTCTTCACATTTTCATGTGTGGCATCGGGATTCTCATCATGCAGGGCCTTGAGCGACATCAACATGCCGGGGGTACAAAATCCGCACTGGACCGCCCCCTTCTCGATAAATGCCCTTTGCAGCGGATGAAGTGAGGCCTCGCTTCCGAGGCCTTCAATAGTCTGAATGCTCTTTCCGTTGACCTGGGGTGCGAGCACAATGCAGGAGTTAACAGCCTTTCCATTGACGATCACCGTGCAGGAGCCGCACTCTCCAATTTCACACCCTTTCTTGGTTCCTGTAAGACCTACATAATCCCGCAACAAATCAAGTAAAGAGATATTTGGCGGAATTTCCAGCTCTTCCCTTTTTCCATTAATCACAAAGCTAACTTTTATGTTCTTCATCTTTTACTCACACGTTGATCCTTTCCATCGTTTGGGGAGGCCTTGAAGCCTATGCCGCCTTACTCACCAACTTATTGGAACATCATACTGGGAAGCATCAGGGCAAGCTCCGGAAAGATCGTAATGAAAATGACGATTGCAATTATTGCCAGCAGAAAAGGAAGTACGCCACGAAAGATCTCCTCCACAGAGACATCCTTTACCACCCCGGCGACGGTGAAGACATTCAGCCCCATTGGCGGTGTAATGAGCCCTGCCTCCATCATGAGGACGGCAATAACCCCAAACCAGATAGGATCAAAACCAAGCGCCAACACTACCGGGTAAATGACCGGCATGGTAAGGACCATCATGGATATTGCATCCAAGAAACACCCAAGGAAGAGATAGATAACCATCATAAAGGCATGAATAAGATACCGGGATACCTCAAGCCCTGCCGTCCATGCCGCTACCTTCATCGGGATAGTTGACAGTGCCAAAAAGTAACTGAAAACGTTCGCACCAGCCACGAGAAAGAGAACCATTACGGAAATCTGAGCCGCCTCCTTCAGCGCTGTTGCCAGATTCACTCGATTGAGCTTCCTCTTAAACAGGGCAATCAGGAAGAGTGTTGTTGCCCCTATGGCGCCGGCCTCTGTGGGGGTGAAAAAGCCGGTGTATATGCCGCCCATTACCAAAAAAAAGACCGCTATCATCTCCCACATGCCGGTGAGTGCCCTGAATTTCTCTCTCCAGGTCACCGGTTCTGGACTGACCGGGGCTAAGCTTGGGTTTAGCATGACTTTGATTACGACGATGGCCATATACGCCGCAGCCAGAATGAGCCCAGGGATGATGCCGGCAATCAAAAGCTTTCCGATCGACTGCTCCGTCAGCATGCCATATACGATAAACCCGATACTCGGGGGTATAAGGAATCCCAATGTCCCACCCGCGGCAATGCTGCCCGTTATAAGCCTTGGATGATACTGAAATCGCTTCATCTCCGGTGCAGCAATAGTGCCCATGGCAGCTGCCGTAGCCACAGAAGAACCGGATACGGCAGCAAAACCGGCACAGGCAGCGATCGTAGCGATGCCCAGCCCCCCGGGCAGCTTTCGAAGCCATTTGTCAAAGGCGGCATATAAGGAGTGTGTCATACCAGAGCTGCCGGCAAACCCCCCCATTACGATAAAGAGCGGGATCACCGTATAAGGATAGTAGGCGGATACCTCATAGACCGTACGGGCAGTCACCGGCAGCGCTGCGTCTATGGAGGCGAGATAGGCAATCCCACCGAAGCCTACAAGCATCATTGCAAACGCAATAGGCATGCCCAGAAACAGAAGCAGAAACACAAGAAAGGTGCCTACTACACCCGAGGTTATTGGATCCACGGTTATCCCCTTATCAGTTTTCCAACGGAGGCTGAAAGATCAATCAAAAGTTCCAGGCAGAGGAAGAGACCTGCCACTGAGACGAGTAATCTAAAGGGAAACTGGGGAATTCTCAGCATATCTGAAACGCTTCGCTCCTCAATCCCTACTGCCCAGCCCTGCCATGCCAGGATGAAGACAATGAAGAGGCTCAAAAGGGTTGTTATAATATCCAGGATAAGCCCTGCCCCCTCTGGAAGGCGAGATACGAGCATGGCTACACGGACGTGCCCTTTTACTTGGTGTGTGTATGCAACCCCTAGCAGGATGAAAACAGCTAACATGTAACTGGATATCTCTACCGCGCCGGGGATAGGCCGAGCCCATACGGCTCGGCCTATCACATCACCCGCGGTGAGCAACATCATCGGGATGAGCAACAGCATCCCAACCGAACAGAGATAGAGATTTATGCGCTGTATCCCTTTCTTGATCGTGACCAACCATCCCATTGGTTAACTCAATCCCGATACGGTGCCGATTACTTCCATTCCGGTGGGCATGCTACGCATTTTACACCGCGCTTTTCTGCTTCCTCATTGTACATCTTCACGACATTCTTTGCCGGAAGCCCCTTTTTCTCCAAATCAGCGGCCCATTTCCGCGTCATCTCCTGAAATCCCGCGTACCAGCGATCTTCCTCCTTTGGAGGAAGGTAATAAAGCTCCACCCCATTGTCGGCAAGCTCCTTCATCATAACCTTGTATACATCGACGGTTAGCCCCCCCGTTGTTCGGAAGGGATTTGAGCATACCTCCTCTATGATAGGTTTGAGGTCGTCTGGCGTCTTCTCCCAGCTTTTCTGGTTCATAATCACACCTTCAGTGACACAACCAAACGTGGCTATTGTTCCATGTTTTGCTACCTCGTAGAGCTTGTAAGCAAGAACCAACGGTGGGCAGGTAACGAGCCCATCAACAGTGCCCGTCTCCATGGCAAGATACACATCGCCAAGAGGCATGAACACCGGCTCTGCACCTAATGCCTTGATATACGATGTCTGGTGACCACCCGGCGTCCTAACCCTGAGGCCCTTGCAGTCCTCGAGGGTGCGCACGGGCTTCGTTGTCCACAGCGAGGCCTTGATGCATCCATTCAACTCGAGCATCTTTGCCTCTGGAAACTCCTTACTGAGGATCCGCTTGTACATCGCGTTTCCGATATCCGTACCAACATCCTTACCATCCACCCAGACTGCCAGCGAAAGCACATCGCTCAGGGGAAATCGGCCCGGGTTCCAGGTTGCCGTGAAATAGCCCATATCGGAAAGGCCATTTTTAACGATATCGTAGTGTTCTGGGCCTTTACCCAGCGCCGCTCCGGCATACATAGTGTATGTTATGCGACCGTTACTTCTCTCCTTTAACTTCTCAAGCATGGGTATCCATACGGTCTTTGTTTCTCTACTGACGGGCGGGTGCCATGTGCTGAATTTTATGTGCATTTTAGACTGCGCTGCAGAATTATTGCTCAAAACCAATAATAGACTGGCTGTCACTACAGCGAGCAAAGAAATAAGAAATATCCTCTTTTTCATCGGTTTTCCTCCCTTAAAGGTTTTATGTTGATTACTTCCCCTGCGGATTTCTTTGGTATGCACCACCTCCCTTCAAAGAGCTTAAAGGGGTTAGCCGTACCGTTTTTCAGCCGAGATTGTTATATTTTTGATATCCTTCTTGCAGCAAAGGCCACGCCTACCATGGCCACTCATTGAACGGAGGCATCCTTTGCCATTAACGCCACTTTGTCGAATTAAGCTTGATCAACGCTGTATTTGTTGCAAATCCAGTTCCTTGAGGACCGCTATCCCCTTCGCCTCCATCTCTTTCAACGCCTTTGCCGAGCTCTCGGGCGCCACTCCTTTGCACAGGCCCTCTATAACGGCGACCTCATATCCTGCATCAGCCGCATCTATAGCCGTTGCCTGCACGCAGTAATCGGTTGCAATTCCATAGATAACGAGTTTCTGGATCCCATTTCTCTTTAAAATCTGGTCCATCTCTGTTTTGGCTCCGCCATCGTCCTGAAAGCCAGAGTAGCTATCGTATTTGGGATCCGTCCCTTTTTTCACAATAGCCATGAAGAGATTATTGTCGACAAGAACCCTAGCGTTTTCCGTGCCCTGCACGCAATGGGGAGGCCAGAGGACCTGAGTCCTTTCCCCGATCTTGATAACCTCAAAGACCTTTTTCCCAGGATGATTTGTACAGAAGGATATGTGGTTTGCAGGGTGCCAATCCTGGGTGCCGAAGATAAGGTATCCTTCCCTGCTAAGGGTCTCGGTAGCCTTCTGGACCTTCTCAACAAAGGCCCTGTCTGTGCCGTTGACTGCTAATGATCCCTCCTTCCATGTGGTGAAATCACCTTGGACATCCACCACAATGACCCCTATCTTTCCCGCGGCAATGGCTATGGTTTCATGGAATGCTAGGGAACTTAAACACATAACAAAGATACCCACACCTGCTGCTGCTAGCTTACCTAATCTCATTGCCATCCCCCTTTTTACATGCTAAAAAATTACGACACCATTACCCGATACATGACCTATTGCTTCTCTTTTTCTATCACCTCCTCTCCTCTAAAGATTTACCAGGTGTAACCTGGCCAGGAATAGTGTTTCAGTTCAACCTTCTAGAACAGCACTCGGGTTTCGATTTAATGATCCTGTAAACAAAAAGTGGCGTAAACATAACGACCCAATCCCCAGATCGAAACCTAATGCTGATGCTCTTGGTAAAGAGAGGACAATGAATTGAGCTTATGATTCGGAAGGGGAAAATTTTCTGTCATGTTTCTCCACAAGCTGAAAGTTGGATTTTCAAAAAAATTTGTCTATTGTATACAAGAACTAAAATAGT
>CAYPNL010000181.1:0-5525 GCA_964412045.1 uncultured Desulfobacteraceae bacterium | reverse complement strand
CTTTCCATTGCTACGGCAGCCAGATGGTTTGGATTGAAAGCAGTTGTTGTTGTTCCAGAACATAGTAACCCAGCCAAAACCGAAGCGATCAAAGAGACGGGCGCTGAATTAATTGAGACAGGCAGCACATTTGAAGAGGCAGAGACAACAGCGGAAAAGTTATGCAAGGAACGGGGGCTTTACTATGCACATCCCGCCAATGAGCCACATTTGATCAACGGGGTGGGTACAGGTTTTTTAGAGATTATTGAAGATCTACCCGATATTGATATGATGATTGTGCCTCTTGGCGCAGGAAGTGAAGCCGCGGCAGCAATTACTACCTTGCGCGCTCTTCGTCCTATGGTCAAGATTATTGCTGTGCAGGCTGAACGTTCACCTGCTGCCTACCGGTCTTGGAAGGAAAAAAGAATTTGTTCTGCACCAAACAAGACCTTTGCTGGTGGGGTTGCGACCGGTAAGGCATATGAGATTCCCTTTGAGATTTATAAATCCGGACTGGATGATTTTATACTGCTTACCGAAGAAGAGATTTATGAATCAATAGCTATGGCATTTTATTATACACATAATCTTGCGGAGGGGGCAGGCGCTTCTCCTATTATGGCTGCCTTAAAGATCAAGGATTCCTTAAAGGGCAAAAGGGTTGTTCTGCAGATGAGCGGTTGTAACGCTTCACCAAATGAGATTTCAAAGGCAAGTAACCTATAGCTCCTTTCGAGATGGGTAATGGGAGGGAAACAGGATTTTTCTAGATTGATGCATTTTCGAGGCGCCTCTTGGCGCCATTGTTCGCCAAGCAAGAATGAGAGGCCCATCGAGGTGGTTGCGGATAAACAGTACGGGGAGATCCTCGGGGTTAATATCATAGGCATCACCGCCTTGGAGATCGTAGGGCCAGCATCGCTTGACAGCTAAATAGAGGCAACCCTCGAGGAGCTCGGCAAGACCCCCTTTCTCCACGCAAATCTGAGCAAGTCATTCGAAGAGGAGGCGCGGGATGCGCTGGGAAACCTTATTTGCCTTCTATAAGAGCATATCCATCTTCATTTCCCTTTTTCTAGGTCATTAATCCAGGCGATACGAATTTTATCGTGTTGGGCTCCAATCCTTGAGGATGCTCCAGCGCATACTCTGACAGAATCTTTGCCAATAGATTAAAATTCGAGCCCGGAATAAAGTAAGGAACGATAATAAGGTCATGGCGAGGCATTGCGTCCTCAAAGAGATATGCTCAGAGCAGAATAAAATCATCCCTGTTTCGTGTAACAAGAATGCGTCCCTCCTTAGCAGTTTCTTCCAACTGCTCGTAGTCCGATACACAGCAAATGCCCTTCTCATGGGAGCTTAACTCGTCAAAACCCATTTTACATAGGAGTGCAGCAATGTTAAGTTTAAAAAAAGATGCGCCAAGCCCATATTTGAGGCTATAAATCACAAATGATATTGGCCTTGAATAAGGCGGCTCTGGATCTTTCTAAATTTTTTTCTTGACAATAAAATATAAGAAGATCATTTGTATTAAACAAAAGACTGAAGACAGAAAACAGTTATGGAAATATTGGGTGTTACGAGGAGTGCCTATCAATATCTAAGAACAAAGATTATCACAGGTGAACTACCAGCCGGACAAAAGCTCAATGAAAATCAATTAGCATCACTTCTTGATATCAGTCGCCCCCCCTTACGAGAGGCATTTCGGATTCTTGAAAATGAACGTCTCGTTGAAAATCATCCTAGAAGGGGAACATACGTCGCCCCTATCTCGAAAGAGGATCTGGAAGATGTTTATCATAATAGAAAGATGATAGAATGCTATGCCATAGATCTTCTTAAGTTTAAGAATATCAGAGAGTTACCCCAAGTATCTGCTGCTTTGGACTATACTGTTAATCTGTCATTGCCAGATAGTGCTAAGCCCGAGGAAAGAATGAATTATCTTATTGCCTTTGCCGATTTTCATATTCAATTAGTCAAGGCAGCAGGCAGCCCAAGGCTTATCCATTTCTATGATGTAATATTTTCAAACGTGGCTAGATATCAGTTCATGTATGTCGATATTCCGGGCCTCACAAGAAACTCACAACAAGAGCATCATCTTATATTAGAGTACATTAAATCCGGAGCCTATGGCAGCGCAAAGGAGCATTTGGAAGCCCATATCGATTTTTTTATTGAGTTGTTGGAACAAAGAAAGATCGAGCAAGGTTTGAAGGAATCAGGCGTAGCAGCAATGATCTAGACTTATTAACTATCTCATAATAGAATAGACATCAGGCTGCATATTGAGTGGTTTCGTTTTGGAAATATAAGCGTACGCGATGAGGTAATTTCTGAACCGATCGCATATGGCCTATGACGGCCCGGTAAAGTTGCTTGGGTGAGTCGATTCGTTGCCGCCCGAGAGCATTGTTTTTCAAGTCGTTCCACACCCTCTCATCAGGATTCAATTCTGGAGAGTAGGGAGGCAGGAAAAAGAGCTGTAAACGGTCTTTCATGGATTCCACAAATCGTGCTACCATCTTCGCCTTATGAACCGGATGACCATCCACGATGAGAAATATCATACGGTCAGCATTATGACAAAGCCGCTTCAGAAATTCCCGAAAGACCTTGGCTCCGATACGGCCCTTCACGGTCATAAAGCGAAACTCCCCCTGCGCACTTACCGCAGAGATCACGTTCAAGCCGAACCTCGCACCGGTGCTCGTCACCACAGGGGTTTTCCCTTTGATCCCCCAGGTCGTTCCAGCATGATGGTCCGAGCGTATCCCCGCCTCGTCCCCGAAAAAAATAATCGCGTTCCTTTCTGTGGCCAACCGACGAATGCGCGGGTATTCATCATGCAACCACGTCTGAACATGTTCTGGATTCTGCTGGTAAGCCCGCCATACGGGACGCTGCGGGCTCAATCCCAGTTGATGCAACAACCGGCACACAGAAGCCTTACTGAGCTTCATACCGAATCGGTCATGAATAAGCTGCCCGATCATTTTGGAGGTCCACAGAGCAAAGGTGAACTTCAGTTGCAGGGGGTTCTTCAAGGTCACCGTCTTGTAAATCCACTGAATCGCCTTCCTATCGAGCTTCGGCTTGCGCCCGCCACGCTTCCGAGCATCCAGAGCAGCCCATCCGCCATTCCGATACCGCGACAACCATCCGTAGATCGTTGCCCTGCTGATGCCCAAGGCCGAAGAGACAATCTCAGGGCTTTGCCCAGCTTGGACGCTCGCCACACCCCGTTTGCGCAATTCGCTCAGCGTCACATGATTCAATCGTCGTGCATCCATGGTGTTTGTTTTCATGAATGCACGATACAATATCGCTGGAGCTATATCAAGATAATTATGAGACGGTTAATAACAGAGGAGGGGTCTTCCGATGATTGAAATACGTTTTCACGGGCGGGGTGGTCAGGGGGCTGTAGTTGCCTCGAAAATCCTCGCCACGTCGATCTTTTTGGAGGATAGGTATTCCCAGTCCTTTCCGGCATTCGGGGTTGAAAGGAGGGGAGCGCCGGTGACAGCTTTCCTGAGGGTTGATGATAAGCCCATACGGATTCGCACCGAGATCTACGAGCCGGACCACCTCGTTGTACTTGATCCCCTGCTTGTGGATCAGGTTCCCCTTGCGAGCGGCCTCAGGGAGGATGGGATTGTCATTATCAATAGCACCAAGAAGCCGCAGGAGTTTTCCGGCAAATTCAAGGGCTTTCGCGTGGCAACGGTTCCTGCTGGCAGGATTGCCGTGAAGCACCATCTCGGTACGCCTCAATCCCCGATCGTAAACACCGCCATATTGGGCGCCGTTGCCAAGGTGCTCGGGATAGTGAGCCTGGAGAGCCTGATCGAGGGCATCAAGACCGATGTCCCGGCCCACACCGAGGATAATGCCGCCGCAGCGAAGGAGGCCTATGAAACGGTGAGCGATGCGGTCAAGCTGTAACAGATGGTGATCGGCTACTGAGAGGGAGAGAAGATGAAATATATCGATAGACGCGTGAGCGTTCCATTGTGTGCACAATCAATAAATCCTGGGTTGGTGAATAAGACAGGAACCTGGAAGTTCGCCGAGCCTCATTTTGTCGATCAAATATCCCCCTGCAACCAGCAGTGTCCAGCCGGAGAGGACGTAGCGGGATATATGTACCTGGCCGGTCAGGAGAGGTTCGAGGATGCCTGGATGCTCATTATGGAGGAAAACCCCTTCCCAGCGACCATGGGCCGCGTCTGTTTCCATACGTGTGAGGAGCAGTGCAACCGGAAGGATTACGATGGAGCTATCGCAATCCATGTAGTAGAGCGGTTTATCGGTGACTACGGCATCGCAAGGGGGCTTACCATAGAGCCTCCAAGGCACGAAAAGGGTAAGAAGATCGCTGTTGTGGGCGCCGGTCCTGCTGGGCTCAGCGCTGCCTACCACGTGAGGAGGATGGGGTATGCGGTGACCGTATTCGATGCAAACGACGAGCCGGGGGGCATGATGCGCTATGGTATCCCCTCATACCGGCTCCCCAAGGAAATCCTGGATTCGGAGATCAACCGACTCCATCGCCTGGGGATAGGGTTTCGCATGGGGGTGACGGCAGGCAAGGACCTTTCCTGGGATTCGCTCGCATCGGACTTTGATGCTGTCTTCGTTGCAATCGGGGCCTGGGAGGAGGCGCATCTTGGGATAGGAGGCCTGGATAAGGGCGGGGTATTCAATGCACTTGCGTTCCTCAGGGAGGTTAACCTGGGGAAAAGGCCGAAGATCGGCAAAAATGTCGTGGTTATCGGCGGTGGAAACAGTGCCATAGACTGTGCAAGGTCGTCGCGAAGGCTCGGCGCCGAGGTGACCATTGCCTACCGAAGGACGGAAGCAGAGATGCCGGCACACCCGGAAGAGGTTGCATTGGCCAAGGAAGAGGGCGTTCAATTTCTGTTTCTCGCTGCTCCCAAGGAGATAGCCGGCCTCGGGCATACCACCGGCCTCACCCTTGAGAAGATGACGCTCGGGGAGGAGGATGCCTCAGGCAGGAGAAGGCCGGTGCCTACGGGAGAATACTGGGAGATTCCATGTGACGGCATGATCATGGCCGTTGGAGAGGGCACCAGGGTAGACGATCTTCCTTCCTTCATCACCCACAAAACTGGGGTAGTCGAGGCCGATGAAATGGGCAGAACAACGCAGCAAAAGTTCTTTGCAGGCGGCGATATCATCGCAATACCCCACACCGTGACCCATGCCATTGGTTCCGGGAAACGGGCAGCCATAGCCATAGACGGATTCCTTGAGGGGGAGAAACGGGATCAAGGAGGCCTTGAGCGTTTCAGATGGGGTGAAAGGGGAAATGTGAGCCTCGGCCGCATCAACGGCACCATGCTCTTTCCAAGGAGGAACCCGGCCTCAGAGGTAGTTGCTCTCAAGGATATGAACTCATTCTATTTCGACCACCGCTCCCGTATGAATCCCCGGAGGATTACTCCAAAGAGGGCATTGAAGGGATTCCAGGAGGTGATCGTATCTCCCTCGAAAGAGGAGGC
>CAYPNL010000180.1:0-3087 GCA_964412045.1 uncultured Desulfobacteraceae bacterium | reverse complement strand
AAGATTCTCTCAAGGGCCCTTCTGCGTTTCTCGTGGCTAATATCCGCTGCCGCAAAAAAGGTAAACTGCTCTGATCCCATAGTGAACGGCGTAGCCCATACGCGTAAATCAAGAGGTTCCTGGTCCTGTCCGCGCATCATACGGCATTCCTGAATACTCTGTACCCCCTTCTGGCTTGCCAGGATCGCCTTCGCCGCGCCGCAGGTGCTGCAGAATTTCGTTGTTCCGCACCCTCCCTCGGTCTTACAGGAATGGATACAGCCAAAGGCCTCTCCGGTGCGAAGACCGCAGAGGGATTGCCCCTGAGCCCCACCGAGGAAATCCAGGACTGTCTGATTAGCAAACACTGCTTGTCTTTCCGGGTTTAAGATAAATATATTGCTGGGCACGCTATCGAGCAAAAGGCGCAACATCGGCAGATCGGAAAAATAGCGGCATTGTTGTTGGGTTTTATCGGCGGAAGCCCGTTCGGCAGGGGCAAATTCTGTAGGGAGTTTTGTCAGCGGCATCTTGATTCCTTTATGAAATCAGCTATCGATACATAAAAAGCAGCTTCACCAGCGCGCTGTTTAAAAGCATTACTATCAAAAAGGTTTGATTTATGTCAAGAAATTCCTGAAGTTGTAACCTCATGCGTTGGAAAACCCCGTGATTTGAAACAGATCATGCTACCATGCCGGTGCCGCGACAACCAGAATGACGCAATCCTCATTTCCTGTGTTGGCGAGGCCGTGGCTGGAGCCGGTGGGGATCCATACGGCATCTCCCTGCACCACGTGCCGTGTCTCATCATCCACGGTCATCTCCCCCTCGCCCATCATGATGAAGTAGATTTCTTCCATGGGATCGATGTGAGCCTCGAGCTGTTTCCCCGGCTCGAGCTGGGCAATGGCCAGAAACCCGATCTCCTTGAGAACCCTTTGATCCAGGATCATCTGCGCGATCCCGCCCCCGTGGGCGCGGTAGGTAGTTTCAATTACCTCTTTATCCCTTAGGTTCCGAACGATCATATCTTCTCCCCAATGATTTACTGTGATATAAAAGGATTTTGAATGAAAATGCCCTCTATGTACTGAGCATGATTTAGGTCTTCCGTGAGAATCGTGGTAACGTTTTTCGCGTAAGCGGCGGAAACAATCAACGCATCCCAGAATGATACATTGTATGCCTCTTCAATATCGCTCGCCCGCATAATAATCACTGGATCATTTATGATCACCTTCCAGGTAAAGTACCTCTGCATCATTCTTCTTGCGGTGACTTTCTCAATAGGGTGTAACACCTTCTTCGTCAAAGTCACATACAATTCTTGAAGAACCTGGGTGCTTAGTACCCCATTTTTTGTTTCCCACAATTCGGAGACAATTCTTTGGGCTTCCTTATGTTTATCTCCCGCATCGAGGTCATGAGCATACACGAGGATATTGGTATCAATAAAAATAGTATCAATCATAGAGATCTTCTCTCCTCCAGGTTATACTTCCTCCCAAATGGATCCCTTTCTTCAAGTCGAGTAAAGCCCCTCGCTTGGCAGTCTCATACTCTTCTTCCCGATCTATTATTTGCTTGAGCTGGTCACCGAGCATTTTGCTAATCGAGATATCATTTTTCGCTGCCAGTAATTTCCCTTTTCTCAGTAATTCTTTCTCAATGCTTAAGGTAATATTCTGTTTCATCTTGCCCTCCCAATCATTATTACACGTAATTTACGTGTAACATCCGGTTTGTACATTGTAAAGCACTATAATTGCCTTTTTCTGAACAATAATTATTCCTACCCCCTATGCCCATGCGTCTCACCAACGGCGCCTATTGTGCCTCGAGCAAAGGCCAGGATTCGTTTTCAAAGGGCTACCGTGTTACAAAAATCGTTAATCGAGAATTGAACATAGAAAAGATAGGTCTTATAGCCGGGGGCGGGAGGTTCCCTTTTCTCGTAGCAGACGCAGCGAGGAACAGGGGCATGCGGGTCATTGCCGTAGCGCATAAGGGGGAGACATTAGCCGAGCTTGACGACAAGGTGGACGAGATAACGTGGGTAGGCCTTGGTCAATTCGGCAGATTGATCCAGGCCTTTAAATCCAGAGGTGTAGCGCGTGTTCTGATGGCCGGCACGATCACCAAGCCCAAGATGTTTGCCAAGGTGAGACCCGATCTAAAAGGCCTGGCGCTCATGGGAAAGCTGGCAATCCAGCATGATGATAAGATTCTTAGGACCGTGGCCACGGAGCTTGAGAGGGAGGGGATAATGGTTGTGAGCTCCACCGCTTACCTGCCGGAGCTTCTGGCTCCTTCCGGATGCCTTACCAAGAAGAGGCCGACCAATGGGGAGGGAGACGATATCGAGTTTGGATGGATAGTGGCCAAGCAGCTGGGCAGGCTGGATATCGGGCATTGCGTGGTAGTGAGGAGGAGGATCGTTTTGGCCGTGGAGGCTATTGAGGGAACTGATAAGACGATCCAGAGAGGGGGAGAGTTAGCCAAGGAAGGGGCAGTAGTGGTGAAGGTGAGCAAACCCAATCAGGATCTCAGGTTCGATCTGCCCGCCGTAGGTGTCCATACCATTACCGTGATGGCATCTGTTCATGCAGGAGCGCTTGCGATAGAGGCGGGAAAGACCATCATGTTCGATAAAGAGGAGATGATTCAGCTGGCAGACAGTAATCGCATCTCCATAATTTCACGATAGCCATGAAAAAGGTTCGGATAGGCGTTATAGGCGTGGGATATGTGGGCGAGCTGCATGCAAGGAAGTACGCAGCAATGGAAGCAGTTGACCTTGTAGGAGTTGCCGATACGGACTTCATGCGGGCTCAGGAGGTGGCGCGGAGGTATAACACCACGGCCTATTCGAGCCATACCGAACTTCTGCCCTTTCTGGACGGCGCCAGTCTGGCGGTTCCCACTGTTTCGCACTTCAAGCTCGGCTATGATATGTTGTGCCATGGTGTCAATCTGCTGATCGAGAAGCCGATAACACTCAACCTGGGAGAAGCTGAGAAGCTGATAGAAAAGGCAAAGGAACATAGGGCAGTCTTGCAGATAGGACATATCGAGCGTTTTAATCCGGCCGTCATGAAGATGGAG
>CAYPNL010000179.1:0-5922 GCA_964412045.1 uncultured Desulfobacteraceae bacterium | reverse complement strand
ACCTTCTGTGTGAGCTCTGAGATGTCAAGTATAGGGGTCATGACTGCGATGTTATTCGGTTTCTCGGGTCTATTGAGTTCGTTGCGTTCATGAGTTTTTGAGTTTATTGGGTTCACAGGCATGTATCACGTAAGGCATGTTTACCACTTGCCGTTGAGTTTCTTGAGTTGCTTATGGTAAAATCTTATGAACACCATGAACAGTACCAAGCCGACAAACCGAATTATGATGTATAATTACTTTCTAAGAAATGCAATGAAAAAGGCAGCGTCATGAAAGCGATAATCCTGGCTGCTGGCAGGGGAAGGAGATTGCGGCCTCTCACTGATGCGCTTCCCAAGGTATTAGTGCCTGTGGTAAATAGCCCGATGCTCGAGAGGACCATAGAGCTCCTCTCCCTTCACGGCGTTCAGGAGGTTATTATCAATGCCCATCATCAACATGAAACAATAGCCGATTACCTCAAGAGTCGAGATCCCTCCACTCTTACGATCGAAGTCAGGGTTGAAAAGGAGATCCTCGGAACAGGGGGCGGCATCAAGAATACCCAGGATTTCTGGGACGAAAGGCCCTTTATCGCAATAAACGGTGATATCCTGACCGATATCAACCTGACCGAGGTGTATGCCTATCACCAAAGGAGGGATAGCCTGGTGACCATGGTCCTGCATGATGTTCCCAGATACAATAAGCTGAGGATAGACAAGGACATGAATATCCTCTCTATTGCCTCGACTGCGGGTGAAGAGGACACGCTGGCCTTTACCGGCATCCACGTCATAGATCCCGAGGTCTTGGATTATATCCCCGAGGATGCACCATGCAACATTATCGACTGCTACCGTCAGTTTATTCAAGAGAAACGAGCTGTAAAGGCTTATGTGGCAACCGGACATCGATGGACTGATATAGGGACAATCCATGACTATATCAGGGCTACCATCGATGTTTTGGCTTCGGAGAAGATTGCCATAGGGCGAGATTGCCATATCCATCCAGAGGCTAGCCTGAACGGGTGGGCAGTTCTTGGGAGCAGATGCTCCATTGAGCAGGGAGCAATAGTGAAGGGATCGGTACTCTGGGATGAGGTAACGGTGAGTGCGGGGGTTCGCGTGGTTGACAGCGTGGTCACCACCGGCGTCGTCCTTGAACGAGATATTGTTGGGGGGGTGGCCGTTCAGTGATTTCAGATGTTCACCGCTCACCGGATGGTAGGCGGTGGAGAGGTAAGATACTGGAGTACTGGAGTAATGGAGAATTGGATGATTGGGGTATTGCAAAATATCGGAGCTGATATTCTCCAAAGAAGCCCCATTCAGTCCTCCACTACTCCATTTCTCCATTACTCCGTCAAACTAGGACCGCCACGCCAGCGGCTTTGACCGTTCCCAGAGGACATGGTTTCCGAGATGAATAAATAACGAACGGTGAACGTTGAAACTTATTTTATCATGGATCTGAAACACTTCGTCAAATCGTATATCGATGAAACCTATCCCACGAATTGGGAATTCGTGTGGCACAGATTGCCCGGCGATGGGTCGAAGAGGGCCTTTTATCGCCTCAGCGCGGAGCAGGGTTCCTTTATTGTCATGGAGTATACGCCATCGGATATGGCTGCCGAAAAAGAGAACCTCTCCTACCTCAAGATCGGAGAGCATCTCCTGGGCAAAGGGATCCCTGTTGCCTGTATATTCAGGTACGATCTCAAACATGGATGGTTTATCATGGAAGACTTGGGGGAGAGAAACCTCCAGGAGATTGCGATCAGCACGGAAGGCCGCAGTGATGTTTATAAAAGGGTCCTTGAGCTATTGGTGAAACTTCAGATTGAGGGCAGGGAAGATTTCAACACCCAGTGGTGCGCTCATACGGAGCGCTATGACCGGTTCTTGATGGAACGGCATGAATCCGGGTATTTCCTTACCTATTTCGTACAGGGATTTCTCGGTTTGGAGCCGGATTTAACGGCACTTACCGGATCTTTTTCTCACCTTTCCTGTATGGCCTCCCTTGCGGATGGCGACTTCTTCCTTCACCGGGATTTCCAGTCAAGAAACCTTATGGTACGTGGAGACAGGATCGGGATCGTTGACTGGCAGGGTGCGCGGCTGGGGCCTTTGCAGTATGATCTCGCCTCCCTGCTGATTGATCCCTATGTGGGATTGAGAGGCCAAGAGAGGCACCATTTATACGGCTACTACCTTGCGCTCATTGAAAAGCGTTTGCCCGGAGTCTCTTCATCATTTTCAAGGCATTACCCCTACCTCGCTATCCAGAGGAACCTCCAGATATTGGGCGCCTTTTCCTATTTGGGCAGTGTTTTGGGGAAACGATGGTTTCTCGAGTATATTCCATCTGCGCTTCGATCACTTGAATGGCTCTTAGAGAAACAAGGTGATCCTGGTCTCCATTCATTGAGAGGCCTTGTTAAAAAGATCAATGAGAGGCCAATCGGATTTTATGGAAACCAAAGATTTGATAGACAACAAGAGGAGGGGCATAGCAATGGAAAAAAAGGCCTTATTTGAGCCCGGTGATCTGGTGAGAAGTTTTTCAGCTCATTTCGGCCTGGTCATCTCAAGGGAGACATTTGAGCGCATCAAAGAAACGGTTAGGCAGGGAAGGAGACCCGGCCGTTTCTTTGCCGCAGGCTGTCCCGATACTATCGATTACCTCATGAAGGTGCCTGTATTTTTCGAGGATGGCACTTACGATATCATGAAGTCCATGAATATAAAGGCAGTCCCGAAGGATTCAGAGGAAAAAAGAGCGAAGCTGGAGGAGATGCTTCGAAACGTGTAATCGGTTTATGGGTATTTGCCGGGTAACGGGGATTTTAGGGTCGAAAACAATACCGATAGGTCTAATACGATACAATCGTAGGAATTGATTGAAATTACGTGATAAAATTTATTTGATACCTATTTCCAGGGTCTAAATTTATACATTCATGGTGCTTGAGTATTTGTGGTGCCGTTGGATACATTTGTAAGTGATATTCATCGGCCAGGTAGGGCAAATCCTTGTATGGCGTTCTTGTTCGGGTTTCCTCGCGATAGCCTTCCTTCTCCCCTGTCAACGCTACGGCAATCTGGCATCAAAATTGCGACCGTAATAGCTACCTACATTCCTCGCTCACTTTGAAAATCCCACCAGCCTGCAATGGATCAGGGAACTTGTTTTTGGGGTGAGAAACCGAGGAAGGGACGAATGGGAGCCATGGTATAGGTTGCTAGCGGATAGACAGTTGCCACTGTTTTTTGGAATGTAATCCGCAGGAGGACCTCCCGGAGCTACACCGAGAGGAAAGGAAGCGTTAGTGGACGAGCTCATAAGGATTTTAATTGATCGTTTGGTGAACAAGGGTATGGAGATCACCGCGGTCCCTGGCTATGTCAGAGATCTAGCGAACACCCTTGCAGTAGCCGGGAATTTAGGACCAGGCGCACTAAATCAGCGACTGGAGATGTTAGGCTGGGATGATTTTCAGCTCGATGAGTACACCTTGGAGCTGGTAACCGCCATGTTTGAGCACGATATCGAGTACAAACCACCAAACTGGTTTGCACGAACCTTCAGCTATGATGGTATTGACGATCCAATGAACTGAAAACATTTCTTACTACTGCATCGAGAAAACACCATAATAACATTTCGGAGGACACGTATGGTACCAAAAGGTAATCCAATACCGGCGAGAGGGGAGAGGAACATCTACTGTCCATACTATGATAATTGTTTGGATTACGCGGTTCAGGATTGGTGGAATTCGTGGAACTGTTCCCAATGCCCCTACCGATTGACCAAGCAATCGTTCGTGGAGCATGATTACGATGATGGCGAGGCTGAGTTGGACTATGATGTAGTGGGCGAACTGCCTCTGGGGGCCGATCAGGATTTCTTTGAATAGCGAGGGGCTCAACCTAAAGCCAGGGAAGCTTTAAAAGGTCAAAGAAATACCCCCTTTTATCAGCGGATTCAGGTGCGCCTTGGGCCTTACGCCACATGACTAAAGCGACACGGGTCATGTTTTAATCCACCCCGTCCGCCTCGGCTAAAGCCTCGCGACCCGACCGCCTCGCGTTGCAAAGCATTGCGGGCAGGTGCCGGGCGGGTCGTTGCTTGATGGTTTAAGGTGAAGCTTCACTGTCACTCAGTCCTCAATTACCACCGCTGTTTTATCCCCTCTCTTAGCTCACCCCTCATCACTGTTTAATTTTTGTACAGAAATATCTCGCATTTTTGTTTCCATAATGGTACAGAAGCACAAACGTGTCTTGTCATTCAGAGGAGATTGCTGTCAGCTATGGAGTTTCGATACCTGTTGCGGACATTGGAGGAGCTTGACCCGGGAGATCACCTCTGTTGCATCTACGAAACGGAGGAAGAACACCGCTCTCTGGTTACGCCTTTCTTGCGGCATGGGTTAGAGCAAGGTCAGAAGGTGATTTACATTGTGGATGACCGCACGGCAGAGACGGTTATTGGGTACTTGAGAGACGACAAGGTAAAGGTTGAGCCCTACCTGGAGAAAGGGCAGCTCGTCATTATAGGCGTGAAAGACGCGTACATGAAGGAAGGCGTCTTTGACCCCGAGGGGATGATCAACCTTCTCCGCAGCGAAACAGAACTCGCCTTATCAGAGGGCTATCAAGCGCTCAGGGTTACCGGGGAGATGACGTGGGCCTTACAGGGGTTCCCCGGCTCTGAGCGATTGATAGAGTATGAGGCCAAGCTGAACGAATTTTTTCCGGGCAGCAAGTGCTTGGCCATTTGCCAGTATGACAGAAGACGCTTCGATTCGGAGATCCTCCTGGATGTCCTCACCACACACCCCATTGCCATTATTGGTACCGAGGTCTTTGATAATTTTTATTACCTGCCACCCACGGAGTTTTTGGGCCCTGACCCCTCGAAGGCAATAATGAGCCGTCGTCTGAAGAATCTGACTGATCGCAAGCGAGCTGAAGAAACACTCGATCGACGCAACAAGGAGCTTTTTTCATTGAACGTTATTGGCAATACGATTAGCCAATCACTTGAGTTAGACAGGGTATTAGAAGATACCCTCAAGGCCGTCCTTGATATGATGGGCCTCAAGCAGGGGTGGATATTTTTGAGGGAGGCCCCTGATAATAGATTGAAACTGGCCAGCCACCTAGGCCTACCGCGGGAATTCCTCGAAGAGGAGACCAAGGAACCCTTCGAGGATTGTATCGGGTTCCATGTGATCCGGGAAAAAGAGGCCCTCATCGCTGAAAATATCGTTGAGTGCCCCAGGCTCATGAGCTCTTTTCCGAATAAGGAAAGGCCGCGATACCACGCATCGGTGCCTTTGATATCAAAAGACGATGTAGTGGGGATCATGAATCTGACGAGCGAGGGCGCCTGGCCCTTTTCGGAACAAGATTTACTGTTGCTCACCAGTATCGGTCGTGAGGTGGGGGTGGCCATCGAAAATGCGAGGCTTTTTGAAGAGACCCGGCAAAAGTCATCAGAGCTTCAGGAGGCCTATGAGCGCCTTAAGTCTCTGTATGAGGAGTTGAAGGAGGAGAAGGAAAGAACAAATACCCTCAAAAAGGAGCTTGAGGATAAATATGGCCTGGGCAACATAGTAGGCAAGAACCATAGGATGCAAGCCATCTATGATCTGATAGGGGATGTCTCGCAGAGCGACTCCACGGTGCTCATCCAGGGGGAAAGCGGCACGGGTAAGGAGCTCATTGCGCGTGCCATCCATACGCTCAGCTCGCGTCAGGGAAGGCCTTTTGTGGTTGCGAATTGTTCTGCCTATGCCGAAACCCTGCTTGAAAGTGAGCTTTTTGGTCATGAAAAGGGTGCATTCACAGGAGCAATCCGGAGGAAGAAAGGGCGATTCGAGCTTGCAGATCGGGGTACCATCTTCCTGGATGAGATAGG
>CAYPNL010000178.1:0-3043 GCA_964412045.1 uncultured Desulfobacteraceae bacterium | reverse complement strand
AGACATCATTGCCGTCGTCCTGACTGATAAACCCATATCCCTTCTTCTCACTAAACCACTTAACTGTTCCCTCTGCCATGCACTTGATCTCCTTTTGCCCGTGGCCCTCGGCCTTGCCAAACCACTGACCCGAGAAGAGGTATCTTCGGGTACGGACAGGCCCCGGACCAGCCGAAAACAGTACCAAACCCACAGGCATGGTGGGTTTCCTGTGCATTGAACATGAATAGGTGCCTCATGTCAACAAAAAATAGAGCTGTTGCGGGGGAGCGCGTTGAGTGACACTCAGTAAGCCGTTAGATGTCCCACGCAGCCCCTATCCCCAAGGAGAGCGCCATGGCGATTCATGTCATCTCCACAACGGCGAATGCTTCTTGGATGCCGGTCCCGGCTTACTTCCTTCTTGCATCCCGGGGCAGGCATTCTCATGCTTAGGTTATTCCCCGATACAAGCCTCGGAGGTGCTCTGTTCCTCAAATAAGGTTTTCAGGTAAGGGTATCCGGAGCCTTTCGTGTATACCATTTCCTCAAGAATACGGTCGGATGTGAAGAGAAGCGCGAGGGTATCATATCGTCCAAGACCCCCACGGGCTGAAATCTCAGGATTGACAAAAGAGAAATCGCCAAACGGGAGACCGAAGGTAAGCCCGCTATTGCTATAAAGGGTTCTTGTGTAAATCAAGAAGTCGTTATCGCCGAATGCCCCGATCTTATCCGGGGCCCCGTAAAGGGACAAGACCTCACCGAGAGTTGTGCTTCCCGCCTTCAGCCTGTTTTCAGGGGGCATAACCTCTGAGCCTCGTATTTGTCTTACGAATTGATAGGATATACAGCCGGGAAAAATGACCCCTGCCATGAAGCCCATGACAAGGGCAAGAGTAACCTTAAAACGGAAACCCATAGGAGGAATCTCCGGAATGCATGCTCAATCCATAATGAGTCAGAATATCCTTGTTATCGAAGAAGAAGACTACCCTGTCGTACTGTGTTTCATAATTGCCAAAACTCACCAGTACCAGCCAGATTCCAGTCCCTTTTGAGATAGAGCGTTCGTAAACGTATGCATTCCCATTTGATAGTTCCACCATGTTGCTTGGTGCCCCGAACAGTTCCAAAACATTGGCTGCCGTCGTCGTGCCCGGATTGCATTGATCTAGCCAGCGAGCATCAAAGCCGTGATGCTCCTTGTTTTTTCCAAACATAGCGCAACTGACGCACAGGAGCATCACGCTCAACACAATAATACTATCACGTATGAACTTCACGCTGCTATTCCCTAAAGGGCCTCTTCTGTAACCACACATAGTGTTATGATATTGATGCTCTTCCATCATGAATGCAAGTTATTTTTTGCTTATCATGCTATTTTCATGGCAGCCTTTGATATGAATGCCGCCTCCTACGCTTTTTATGGCTTCGGATGCAGCATTCCTTTACAGCATATCTATAAAAAACGGTAACAATTTAGCTTTTTGAAAACGACGACCGCTTATTGCGTAAGGCCACATACGTTAGCCGTGGATGAATGCGCAAGGCGACTGGGGCGAGCGGGATGTCGTACCACCCAGAGGTTTATCGTTGACAGGACGCCTTTTTTTCCCCTATAGTGCCACCGTTTATCGGAAGATGCCTGTTGCCCTCACTCCCATAGATTAAGGGCGATGAGGGAAAATCTACACAAGGAGGACCGAGACAATGGCTCAAGACCCACGCATCTACTGGAACCCCATCCTTGAAACCCTACCCCGTGAACAACTTCAGGCACTCCAGCTCAAGAAATTCAGGCACATCGTTGCGTGGGCTTTTGAGAACTCGCCCTTCTACCACCGGCTGTACAAGGATGCGGGCATGGAACCAGGGGATATCAAGCGCTTTGAAGACATCAGCAAGGTCCCCAAGATCGAGAAGGATATGCTGCGCCAGGTTCAGGAGCATGACCCTTTTCCCTATGGCGACATATTGAGCGTGCCCACCCAACAGGTAACCGCGTTCCGGCAGACCAGCGGCACCACCGGCACGCCGGTGTATCAGGCGGATACCTGGCAGGACTGGGAGTGGTGGACTGAGTCATGGTGTTACATCCTGTATGCCCAGGGCTACCGGGACACCGATAGGGTCTTTATCCCCTTCGGCTACAATATCTTCGTGGCCTTCTGGGCCGGGCACTATGCTGCGGAAAAACTTGGTTGCGAGGTAGTCCCCGGAGGGGTGCTCGATACCCAGGCAAGGGTCCTGAAGATGCAGGAGCTCAAGTGTACTGCTTTCTTGGCAACCCCTACCTATGTCCTGGGCATGGCTGATGCCGCAAGAAAGAAGCTTGGGATCGACCCGGCCGAGGATCTCGGGATACGGACGATCACCTGTGCCGGAGAGCCTGGTGCAAGCATTCCCACCACCAAGAAGCGCATGGAGGATGCCTGGGGTGCGAAGGTATACGATCATATCGGGGCTACTGAGATCGGTGCCTGGTCCTACGAATGCACCAAGCAGCCTGGGGGATTGCATGTCAACGAGGGCCTCTTCCTGGTGGAGATCGAAGATATCGAAACAGGAGAGATCATCACCGAGCCAGGCAAGAACGGCAAGATGGTGATCACCGCCCTTGACCGCATTGCCAAGCCCTGTATCCGCTTTGACTCCAAGGACGTGATCCGCTGGGCCGGATTTGACTGCCCCTGCGGCAGGACCTTCAGGCTCATCGACGGAGGAGTGGTTGGACGCGCCGACGACATCACCAAGGTAAAGGGGGTACTCCTCGCTCCCACAGCAATCGAAGAGGTGGTCAGGAGCATCCCTGAGCTGGGCGATGAGTACGAGGTGGTGGTGACTAAAACAGGCGATATCGATGCTATTCTTCTCAAGGTGGAGCTCCTCCCCGGCAAGGAGCACGATCAGGAGAGCATGCTCTTTCGCCTAAAGGATCAACTTCGGGTGAAGACCAACCTGGGCTACCAGATCGAGGTTCATCCTTACGGCTCCCTGCCGCGCTATGAGGTAAAGGCCAGGAGGTTCAAAGATCTGAGGAAAAAGGGAGGTTGATATG
>CAYPNL010000177.1:0-4181 GCA_964412045.1 uncultured Desulfobacteraceae bacterium | reverse complement strand
CCTGAGCCTTACCCATGACCCGGCCGTGAAGGGAGTGCCCAAGGGATGGACCCTTCCTATCAGGGATGTGTTGATTTATTCCGGGGCCAAGTTCCTGTGTCCGTGTGCAGGGGCCATTAGTCTTATGCCCGGAACGAGTTCAGACCCTGCATTCAGAAAGGTCGATATAGATACCAAGACGGGCAAGGTACGAGGATTGTTCTAACGAAAGAGATGGGGGGGATCGTGAGATCCCCCTTTATCTTTTCTCAAAGCTTACGAGCAGCCTTGTAACGGCAACACGCAAAGGGGGTTGAGGCAATAAGCCTTGCGCCCCACTATACCCTCCTTGATCATGACACAATTTTGACATAACTATCACCACAAAGGAGAGAGATTCTCATGAGCAATAACGGTAAGAAACTGAGGTCCGTTCTGGTAGCAGGCGCCGGTGTCGGCGGTGTCCATGCTGCGCTCAATCTGGCAGATCTGGGCTTTAAGGTGTACCTCCTGGACAAGCAGGCCAATATAGGAGGCAAACTGGCGCAGCTTTACAGGACTGCTGAGGACAACTTCGCCCTTGGCATGATTACCCCTGTATTGCTGGAGGCAGCGAACAATCCGAATATTGAGATCATTACCTTAGGAGAACTTGAAAATGTCGAGGGAGACCCGGGGGCATTTACTGCAACCATTAAGAAGAATCCCCGCTATGTAGATCCCATTCGGTGCGTCACCTGCGGCCTCTGCTGGAAGGTTTGCCCTGTTTCGGTGCCCAGCGAGTTTAACTACGGCCTGGGCTCACGGAAGGCAATCTCTATGCCTTACGCTGGAGCAGTCCCCAATAAGCCTTCTGTTGATCCGGGGACCTGTTTGCACCTGAGGGGTGAGGAATGCACCAAGTGCGCCGATATATGCCCCACCAATGCCATTAATCTGGAGCAAAAGGGGTCCATCCAGAAACTGGAAGTAGGGGCGATCATCCTCAGCCCGGGCGTAGAGCCGTTCCGCGATTCATCCGAGGCAAAGAAGCTCGGATACGGGACCATGGAAAATGTCATCGATAACTTTCAGATGGATCGATTGGTCAGCATCTACGGCCCCACCCAAGGCCGGGTAACAAGGCCTTCGGACGGAAAGCCGGCTCAGAGGATTGCATTCATCCAGTGTGTGGGCTCAAGAAAGCCGGGCCAAGATCTTGCGTACTGTTCCTCGGTCTGCTGTATGCACGCCATTCGTTCAGGGCTTTCTATGAAGGCAAAGGACCAGGAAAACGAGATCACCATCTTTCACAATGATATCATGGCCCTGGTCAAGACCCAGGAGAAGGTGTATGCCGAGGCGCGAGAAAAGGGCGTGCATTTTATGAGGGCCCAGGTCGCATCAATTGCCGAGGACAAAGACACAAAAAATCTCACCGTCACCTATGTCTCAGACGAAGGCAAGGAATCGCGCCAAGACGCCTTTGATCTGGTGGTCCTGGCCCTGGGGCTTATCCCATCCCAAAACGGCGTTGAGTTAGCAAAGAGACTCGGGATCCCCCTGAACGCCTGGCAGTTTCCTGAATCCAAGGATCACTCGCACATGGCAGTACCGGGCATAGCTGTCGGCGCCGGTTTTCGATCCTTGAGCGATACCCCGGAGGCAGTGGCAGATACCCTGGCTGCAGCCATGGAGGCGGCGGATCTGCTCACAGGTGCTGAATCAGGAGGACCGGCAGCAAAGGCCCTCCCGCCGGAACGCGATCTGAGGGGCATTCCTACCCGTGTCGGGGTCTATATATGCGAGTGCGGAGGCATCATATCCAAGGTGGTGGACACCGGTAAGCTTGCGCAGTTTTCAGAGGGGCTCGATGGGGTTGTAGAGACCAAGATAGTCCCCTATGCCTGCTTCCCGGAAGGCATGGACCAGATGCAAAAGAGCATCCAGGAGAATGCTGTCAACCGGGTGGTCTTTGTCGGATGCAGTTATAGGAGTTTCCTCCCCAAGCTTCAAGGTCTCATACGGGAGGTAGGGCTCAATAAGTTCCTGGTAGAGATGGTGAATGCCCGCGAGCTTGCAGCCTGGGTCCACGTTGATGAAAAGGAGAGGGCTACCGAGCGGATACAGGAAGAGATTCAAGGGGTTGTAGCAAAGGTAAAGGGCCTCGAGCCCGTGCCTGTATACACAAGGGAGGTGACCCCACGGGGTCTGGTGATCGGCGGCGGCATTGCAGGCATGATAGCTGCCCAGAGCATAGCGTCCCAAGGTATACCCGTTGACCTGGTCGAAAAAGCCGATCACCTCGGGGGCAGTGCAACACGCCTCTCTTATGACGCACAGGGCGGAAAGGTCTCCAAGTATCTCGATACCCTGAAGAAAGAGGTGAATGGCAACCCCTTGATAAAGGTCTTCTCCGGATCTCACCTGACAAATATGAAGGGCCGTATAGGGCAGTTTCACGCAACCATACAGACCCCTTCAGGGGTTTCGGATGAGCGCTACGGGGCCATTGTCGTGGCGACAGGCGCCAGGGAGTATGCCCCTCACGAGTATCTGTACGGGAAGGATGAAAAGGTCGTTACCCAGCTCGAGCTCGAAGGGTTGATAGAAAAGGGCGATTCAAAGCTCAAGAATATAGGCTCTGCCGTTGTTATCCACTGCGTCGGCTCAAGAAATGCCGAGCACCCCTATTGTTCACGGGTGTGTTGCACCCAGTCGGTGAAAAACACCCTCAAGCTCAAGGAGATAAACCCAACCATAAAGATCCATCATCTTCATCGTGACGTAAGGACCTACTTCCTCAATGATCTCCTGTATCAAAAAGCGAGCAAGGAAGGGGTATCCTTTATCAGATATGATGAGCACAAGGGCCTTGATGTGTCTCAGGATGGAGGATTGACGGTCAGATGCACAGACAGCGCCACAAAGGAAAGCCTTGAGCTGAAGCCTGACCTGATTGTATTGAATGCCGGCATCGTGCCCGGAGAGGATAACGAGAGCCTCTCTCGAGTACTGGGGGTTCCTCTCGGGGAATGCGGATTCTTCGAAGAGGAGGACTATATGACCTTTACCCCGGTAGCTTCAAGAAAGAAGGGGATATGCTTGTGCGGTCTGGCTCATGGACCGAAGACCATTGATGAGAGCATCGGGCAGGCCAAGGCAGCCGCCATCAGGGCGCTCGCAGTCCTCGGAAAGGAGAAGATCACCCATCAGGCCGTGTATGCAGAGGTGAATCCGGGCAAATGCATTGCCTGTTTGACCTGTGTCAGGGTATGTCCCTTCGGCGTGCCGTTCATTAATGACGACGGGGTGGCAGAGATCGTTCCCTTTGAGTGCCGTGCCTGCGGGGTGTGCGTGAGTTCATGTCCCAATGATGCTATACAACTCATGAGCTTTACCGACACCGATGTCATTCCTCAGATAGAGACGATGTTTGCATGAGAACAACAAGGAGACAGAGATGAAGGAATTTGAACCAAGAATAGTTGCGTTTTGCTGCCATTACTGCGCCCTCGCAGCTGCCGATACAGCAGGAAAGACGAACCTTCAGTTTCCACCCACGGTACGGGTGATACGGGTCCTCTGTACAGGAAAGGTAGAGGTGCTCCACCTTTTGAAGGCCATTGAGAGCGGCGCAGACGGCGTTGTGGTTATCGGGTGTAAGTTCGGGGAGTGCTATTTCAAGGAAGGCAATTTCAGGGCTCAGAAGAAGGTCGAGCGGGCAAAATCCCTTTTGGAGGAAGTCGGCCTAGAGCAAGGCAGGCTTCGATATGATTTTGTGCCCGGCCCCGGCGGCAAGAAGTTCGCAGATATAATAAGCACCATGACGGAAGAGGTGAAAGCCCTTGGACCGAATCCTCTGCGAGCATAGAGAGAAGAAAGCTTGGATAGCATGTTAAACTACAGGGAGATACGCTATGATAGTAGGTGAACGAAAACCGTTTTCAGAGATATTGGCCATGGTTGAGGGTTATTCCAATATCCTCGTCATCGGCTGCGGTTCCTGCGTGACGATTTGCATGGCAGGAGGCGAGGAAGAGGTGAAGCTTCTGGCCTCTCAACTGCGCATGGCGTTTCGGAAAAATAAGCGGGATGTAGAAGTTCAAGAGGCCATGGCGCTGCGTCAGTGCGACGACGAATACATGGACGATCCTCTCTTGCTTGACAGGGTAAGAGCGGCTGATATCGTGATATCAATGGCCTGCGGCGTCGGCGTCCAG
>CAYPNL010000176.1:0-3357 GCA_964412045.1 uncultured Desulfobacteraceae bacterium | reverse complement strand
TTGACTGAGATTGCTTCGCTTCCTCCCTCCGCAGTAACAGTTACTGCTACGGAGGACGGGTCGCTCGCAATGACACCGATTTCGACTTTTTACGAGTTTATCATTCAAAGACTGCATATATGAGCTCCTTTGCAAAAGAGATGATGAAAGAAGCAGAATATCGATTGACATATCTCCCGGTTCTATTTTTGCTTCTTGTTTTTTCTTCAGCGGGATGCGCCCACAGACAAGCTGCAAACACTCAATCTGCCTCACCGGAAGCATCATTTCACAACCAGAGCACCACTGCATCAGCACCGGATCAGACACAATCAAACCAAGGAACGCTCCAGAATGGATTCGCGGAGGAGGCTTTTGACGTTTTTTCAGACGAGGGGGCCGAAGAGGTAGCGGCGGGAGTGGCAGACCCGTTCGAAGACTGGAACCGGGCCATGTTCCTATTCAACGACAAACTCTACTTCTGGCTCCTGAAGCCCGTATCCAAGGGGTATAAGGCGGTGATACCCACACCAGTCAGGAAGGGCGTACGAAATTTCTTTCATAACATCACCGCACCCGTTCGGATGGTCAGCGCATTGCTCCAGGGGAAGGGAAGGGCGGCGAGTGCAGAATTGACTAGTTTCCTGATCAACAGCACTGTCGGTGTGCTCGGGTTTGGAGATCCCGCCAAGGGGTGGCCCGAGATAAATCCCAGCGAGGAAGACCTGGGCCAGACCCTCGCAACCTATGGCATCGGTGACGGTTTCTATATTGTTTGGCCTGTACTGGGGCCTTCCACCCTGCGTGATTCCGTAGGAATGCTCGGAGATTGGTTCCTAGATCCTGTCTGGTATGTTGAGCCCTTGGAAGCATACCTGACACTGTGGACCGTGGAGAATGTCAATGATACCTCCTTTCGGATCGGCGATTACGAATCCATGAAGGAAGCAGCAATCGATCCCTACATTGCAATCCGCAATGCCTATATACAGAACAGGAAAAAGAAGATAAAAGAATAAAAAAAAGGAGTAATGGAGCCTTGGAGTATTGGAGTTTTCTCTTGTTTTATTTTATGCCCTTACTCCACTACTCCATTCCTTATTTGGTGGTCATCACGTACACGCCGTCCCATTCAGGAGGGGGGGGATTCTTCTTGAGATCAAGACATCGTTCGATATAGACCTGTACCGCGTAGAGATTTGGTTCCGTAGCCCGTATATCTTCAAACACATGGATCGCATCATCCCATTGTTGCGCCTTATACAGGATGATGCCCCGGTTGAACCGGGTGACAGTCTGATGTTGGGTCTCTGGAAGGTCATGAAAGCCCAGGAGGTTGTAAATCTTCACCGGTTCCCTCTTTCCTTTTACCCTCACTGAATCCAGCTCCATGCAGAGAAATTCGTCTTTCACCTTCTCATAGGTGTATTCGCTGATGATCACGTTGGTCTTATAGCTCTTATTGGCACTTTCAAGCCTGGAGCCGAGGTTAACGGCATCGCCCATTACAGTGAAATCAAACCGCTGCTCAGATCCCATGTTCCCCACCATCATGGGACCTGTATTGATGCCGATGCCGATATTAACAGGCTTCTTGCCCTCGGCCAACCACTTTTCATTTAATGTTCCAAGCTCCTGCATCATCTCAAGGGCAGAGCGACACGCCTTACTGGCGTGATCGGGCAAATCAAGCGGAGCCCCGTAGATGGCCATGATGGCATCACCCATATATTTATCCAGGGTCCCATCATATTTGAACACGATGTCGGTCATCGCGGTAAGATATTCGTTCAACAGATGCACCAGCTCCTCGGGGCTCATTCCCTCGGCAATGCTGGTAAAGCCCCTGATATCCGAAAAGAGAATGGAAAGCTCCTTCCTGTCTCCGCCGAGCTTGAGCTTCTCGGGGTGCTTCAACATCTCGTTCACCACAGAAGAAGAGACATAATAGGTGAACGCGCCCTTGATCTTCCTTCGCTCCTTCTCCTCCGTAAAATACCGATGGATGGTTAGGGAGATGTAAAGGATAACGATGGCGGCTAGCGGGTATACCATATTGAACCAGAGCCCATGGCTTGCAAAAAGGTATCTGGTGAGAAATATGTAGGCTACGAAGATGCCCACAGCGAAAAAGATCCCCTTTACAGCGCTCAGGCGGGGTATGGCAAATCCAAGAATGATCCCGACGAGTATAATAGCCAGCAGGTCAAATATTTTTGTCCATTCAGGACGATCCAGGAATTGACCTTGTAGGATATTATCGATGACGGTGGCGTGAACTTCCGGCCCGGGATACACCGTTGAGAAGGGGGTATTGCGTATGTCGTACATTCCTACGGCTGTGGCGCCCACTAACACGATTTTATCCTGGAATTCCCCGGACGGGTACTGGTTGGTAAGGATGTCGGTTATGGAGTAGTGGGGGAAGGTTTGGGGAGGGCCCAGGTAGTTGATCATCATCTGCCCGGTTTCGTTCGTTGGGATGTTGATATCGCCAAGCTGAATTCCCTCTATCCCATAGGGAGCTACTTTTGCAATGAGCGGAGGCATGTCTAGGTAGTGCCAGACAGCCATGATTGAAAGGGGGGCAAAGATCTCGTCGCCGCATTTAATCACCAAGGGGATCCACCGCACTACGCCATCCGGATCCGGCATTATGGTGAAATATCCCGAGGAATCGGCGGCCTCGTTTAATATCGGGAGGTTTGATTCAGGGACGTGGGCCTCAAAAAAGGGTTGTATGTCACTTTCACGACGAAAGAATTGAACTGGATACCTGGATTTACCGATCTGGGAGATTTTTTCCGTGCGCGTTTTCTCGTCCATTCGATAGCCGAGATCCCCCGGGCTCATATGAAAGAAATACCCCAACACGACCTTTGCCTTTGACCGTTTGATCGCATTTGCCAAAATGAGATCGTTATCGGCGAGGAGCCTTGATTCCTCCAAAAAGCGGGTCAGGCTCTTGTGCTGAATCTGTAATCCCCCTATCTTGGATTCCAATTCCTGAATAAAAGAGAGGTTGCTGTTTTCATCAGGCTCCCAGAACCCGACATCGATGCCTATTACCTTTGCACCGTCCTCGGAGAGGTGGTCGATGAGCTTTGCTAGCTTGGCCCTCGGCCACGGCCACTTACCTTCTGTGTCAAGGCTTTTCTCATCGATGACCGCGAGAACAACGGTGCCCCCAGGTTCCCTTTCCCCCCTCGAAATAAACCTCAGGTCTAAGGTCTTGAGCTCCAGGAATTCAAGAAAAGAAGGCCCCATGAGGAATACGATGCAGAGGAGCAGGATAAGGCCGAGGGTAATGGAGAAGGGATTGATGGAGAGCAAAAGCCTCAGAAATTTTTTCATCTTCTAATCCTTTAGTGGAGCCCC
>CAYPNL010000175.1:0-3140 GCA_964412045.1 uncultured Desulfobacteraceae bacterium | reverse complement strand
ACTTGAGATGGTCTTTGAACCGCAGAATGCTGAACAAGAAATGTCGAATTTCGAAGTTTTCCTATCACTTCTGCGGTTCTAAATTCCTTGTTCGATATTTAAAATTTCGTAACAATTTAGATTTTTGAAATTACTCTCTTTACCATTGAGGTAACATTGCTATGATTCCCCTCAGGGACACGATACGCTCCAAGAGCTACCCCGTGGTCAACACCATGATTATTATTATCAATATCCTGGTGTTTTTTGTAGAGCTCTCCAGGGGCGATCAGCTGCGTCAATTCATCTTTACTTACGGGCTCGTGCCGGCACGCTATACCGTGCCCTCAATTGCAGCCTACTTTACCTCAGGTCAACAAATATTCAGTCTTCTCTCTTTTATGTTTATCCATGGCGGGTTCTTTCACCTGCTCGGCAATATGTGGTCTCTCTATATATTTGGTGATAATGTGGAGGATAGGCTGGGCTCGTTCAAATACCTTCTTTTTTACCTTCTATGCGGGTTCGCCTCAGGGATCTCCCACCTTGTGCTCAACTGGCATTCCCAGGTGCCGACCATTGGTGCGAGCGGGGCCATCGCAGGGGTAATGGGCGCCTATATGATATCCTTTCCCAGGTCAAAGATACTCACCCTCATACCGATGTTCATCTTCTTTCCACTGGTAGAAGTGCCTGCTGTCTTCTTTCTCGGGGTCTGGTTCATATTTCAATTCCTGAGCGCAGCATCCACCACGGGCCAGGGCGGCATCGCCTGGTGGGCGCATATCGGGGGGTTTATCTTCGGGATTATCTTTCTCCGGTTGTTCCTGTTATTGGGGGAATCCTCCGTGGGCAAAAAGGTCAGGAGCATCACAAAAAAAAACACCACTGAAAAAATCCAGGTTGTGCGGCCGATCAGCCCTGATCGGGATTTAAACAGGTACGGGACTATAACCATCACAAGGAAGGAATCCATGCTGGGCGCCAAAAAGCTCATCAACATCCCGGAGGGCTTTAAGAGACGTTTATTTGTGGTAATCATTCCTCCCGGCACCTCTGATGGAGCCAAGTTGAGGCTCTCCGGAATGGGCAGGAGATCGGATAATGGAAGTACAGGAGATCTCTTTCTCAAGGTACAGGTTGAAGAGTAGGCCTTTTAGCATGGCAAGCCTATCTATAATGAATTTGGAGATACGTGGAGCTACGATTTGATAGACTGGTAAAAAGTCCTAATCTCGTCACTCCGGCGAAACCCGGAGTCCAGAACTGCTTGAATTTACCCCGCTCGCAGAAGGCCACGGCTTTAGCCGTGAATGAATGCGTAAGGCGGACTGGGGCGAGCGGCATGTCGTACCACTAAGTCCCGCCGTTCGCGAAGCGAATCAGCGAAACAAAGTGGCGCCACGGGCTTGTCCGCCAGGAAATGTGGCGGGCTTGCCCGTGGGGCTCCACTGGATTCCGGATCAAGTCCGGAATGACAAAGGAGGGGAAAGGTAACTTTTTACGAGTTCATTAAGATTCGGAGCACTCGAATTTGTTTTGTATTTCGTGCTTAGAATTTCAAGTATATACCAAACCTGGAGGCCTTTATGAATGATAAACTCTACCGGCTCGGCTGCGATATCGGCGGCACCTTTACGGACTTCGTTCTTCTCAATGACCAGACAGGGGACCTATATATCAACAAGTGTCTCACCACACCGGTTGATCCCTCTGATGCCGTGGAGCAGGGGATACGGGAGATGGAGGGAACCATTCCCGGCTTCGTGGAAAAGCTCGATGAGGTGATACACGGCACCACCCTGGTCATCAACTCCATTATAGAGAGAAAGGGGGCCCGGACCGGGCTCATTACCACCAAGGGGTTTCGGGATGTCCTGGAACTCGGCAGGGAGATACGATACGCTCCCTATGACATTTTTGCCGAATTCCCGAAGCCTCTGGTACCGAGAAGGTTTCGCCGAGAGGTTGATGAGAGGATACGGAGCGATGGAACAGTACTGAAGCCCTTGGATCCCAAAGAGGCGAGGGAGGTTGTGTCGCACTTAGTGGAGATGGGCGTCGAGTCAATTGCCGTGTGTCTTCTTAACTCCTTTGAGAACCCCGCTCATGAATTGATGATCAAAGAGATCATCCGCGAGCAGGCGCCGGAGGTTTCCGTTTCAATCTCCTACGAGGTACTGCCCCAGATACGGGAATACGAGAGAACCAGCACCACGGTGACAAACGCGTATGTCAAGCCCCTTACCGGTCAGTACCTCACCAAGCTCTCCACAAGGCTGGAATCCATCGGCTCCAGAGGCAAGCTTTTTATCATGCTCTCAAGCGGGGGTATCACATCCGTTGAAACAGCAGCGGAATTTCCGGTCAGAATCATCGAATCGGGACCAACGGCTGCTGTGATTGCGGGCCAATACTATGGAAAGCTCTTCGGAATCTCGGAGATGTTCTGCTTCGATATGGGAGGGACCACTGCCAAGTCCTGCCTGATTCAGAGGGGCGCTGCCGGAGTAGTCCCGACCTTTGAGGTAGGCCGCGTCCAGCGGTTCATGAAGGGCAGCGGCCTCTCTATCCAGGTACCTGTTGTTGATCTGATGGAGATCGGCGCCGGCGGCGGCAGCATCGCCAAGATCAGCAGGATGAGGACGCTGCAGGTTGGGCCTGAGAGCTCCGGAGCCGCTCCCGGCCCCATCTGTTACGGCAGGGGAGGAGATGAACCATGCGTAACCGATGCCGACCTCTTGTTGGGCTATCTCGATGCGGACTACTTTTTGGGCGGGGACATGAAGCTCGACAAGGAATCCGCTCGGCAAGGCATTGATGAGCATATCGCCAAGCCTCTCGGTGTACCATTCATCCAGGCGGTGTGGGGTATTCATGATCTCATTAACGAAACCATGGCCGCTGCTGCAAAGACCCATATCGCGGAAAAAGGCGGGAACCCCAAGGTGGTAACTGTAGCCGCCTTTGGCGGGGCCGGTCCGGTACATGCCTATGGCTTGGCCAAGAAGCTGGGAGCGCCGCGGATCATCGTGCCGCCCAATGCCGGTGTGGGATCAGCTCTGGGCTTTTTCACGGCCCCCAGGGCATTCGATCTGGTTCGAAGCCATAAGGTTGCCCTTGAGGTTGCTGATTTCAGTGAGATAGAAGAAATCTTCAAG
>CAYPNL010000174.1:0-6648 GCA_964412045.1 uncultured Desulfobacteraceae bacterium | reverse complement strand
CTCGGTGGTCAAGAGTAGGCTGGCAACAGAGACTGCGTTTTGCAGCGCTAATCTCGTTACCTTGGTGGCATCGATGATCCCTGCTTTCAAAAGATCCTCATATTGGCCGGTTTCCGCGTTGAACCCGAAGCCGCCCTTCTCTTCTTTCACACGCTCCACCACCACAGAGCCCTCAAAACCGGCATTGTTAACGATCTGCCTGATAGGTTCCTCAAGGGCATGTTTCACGATGCCAACGCCGAGCTGTTCATCACCCTCCAGGTTCATCTTCGCTAGTGCTCCCAGGGTTCGCATAAAGGCCACGCCCCCGCCCGGGATGATGCCCTCCTCAACGGCTGCGCGGGTTGAGTTGAGTGCGTCTTCGACCCGATCCTTTTTTTCCTTCAATTCCGCTTCTGTTGCAGCGCCCACATTGATCACGGCAACACCTCCGATCAGCTTGGCCAGGCGCTCTTGGAGCTTCTCCCGGTCATAGTCGCTCGTGGTATCCTCGATCTGGACCCGGATCTGCTTCACGCGCCCCTCAAGGGCATCGCGGCTGCCGGCACCCTCCACAATCGTGGTGTTGTCCTTGTCTATCGTAATCCGTCTCGCGGTGCCAAGATCCTGTAAGGTAATATTCTCAAGCTTTATGCCTAGATCCTCGCTGATCACCTGGCCTCCTGTCAGGATTGCGATATCTTCCAGCATGGCCTTACGCCGGTCACCGAATCCCGGCGCCTTAACCGCCGCACATTGAAGGGTTCCACGAAGCTTATTCACCACCAGCGTCGCAAGGGCCTCGCCCTCCACATCCTCTGCGATAAGCAGGATGGGCTTACCCGATTTGGCTACCTGCTCCAGGATCGGCACCATATCCTTCATGGTGCTGATCTTCTTCTCATGCAGCAGGATGTACGGTTCCTCCAGATTGACCCCCATCTTCTCGGCGTCGGTCACGAAATAAGGGCTCATATATCCCCTGTCAAACTGCATCCCCTCCACGATATCGAGGGTTGTCTCCATGCTCTTGGCCTCTTCAACCGTGATCACGCCCTCCTTGCCCACCTTCTCCATGGCCTCGGAGATGATCTCCCCTATCGTGGGGTCGTTGTTTGCGGAAATGGTGCCAACCTGGGCTATATCCTTCTTGTCTCTTGTTGGGCTTGATAGCTTTTTCAACTCCTCAACAACGACATCCACGGCCTTTTCTATTCCACGCTTGATGGCCATGGGATTCGCCCCTGCCGCTACCATCTTTGAGCCTTCGCGATAGATGGCCTGAGCGAGTACGGTGGCTGTAGTGGTGCCGTCTCCTGCAACATCAGACGTCTTGGAGGCAACCTCCCTGACCATCTGGGCTCCCATGTTTTCGAACTTGTCCTCAAGCTCGATCTCTTTGGCTACGGTCACGCCATCCTTGGTGGCCTTTGGGGAGCCAAAGGATTTCTCGAGCAACACGTTACGGCCTCTCGGCCCGAGAGTGCTCTTCACGGTATTGGCCAGAACGTCAATGCCGTGCATCATCTTCTCTCTGGCCTCCATGCTATATTTAATCTCTTTCCCTGGCATAGCTCAACACCTCCTTATATCAATTATTCCACGACGGCTAGGATATCGTCTTCTCGCATAATTATGTGCTCAACACCATCGATCATGATCTCATTGCCCGCGTATTTGCCGAAAAGCACACGATCCCCTTCCTTGACATCCAAGGGAATTCGTTTTCCATCCTCATCGAACTTTCCATCAGCAACAGCAATCACCTTCCCCTCCTGGGGTTTCTCCTTGGCGGTATCTGGTATAATGATCCCTCCTGAGGTCTTCTCCTCTTCCTCGATCCTGATTACCAATACCCTGTCCTGCAATGGCTTTACCTTCATCGCGCAACCTCCTTTCAAAGACTCGTTATGTAAAATTATTGTGGAATGAAACTTGGTTCTATGATCCTCTTCCAGAAAAATCTCGAAAGCTTCTTCATGGCTAAAGGGCTAACTTACTGATATTGTTGCTTTATGAGAAATCTCCAAGACTATAATCACCTTTTTTGGATTGTCAAGGTCGCCCCCGATTTTTTCCCCGGCATGGGACCCCTATTCCGAGACCTCTTCAAAACCTGAAGAAAAGCCTATCGTCTCTCGAAACAAAGTAACACGTTAGCCCTTTGAAACTGCCTCGTGAAAAGGCAGGGTCTACTCTAGGTGATGGTGCGAGAGAAACTCCACGAGGGGTGTGACGTTACCATGGAATGGCTCGGTTTTGGGCGTGCATGCAGGGGAGTCAATAACATTCAGATCATACAAGGCCTTTTTTATCATCCCGACCGGGTTTTCTTGATAGATCCTCAATAGATCCTTGAGCAGTGTGCCCATTTCAAAAAGCCTACCGGGATCATCGTCCTTCCCCATTCCCAGCGAGGCCCTTGTTATGATGCCCCATGTTTCTGGCGCGACATTTGCCCCCATTGACACTACTCCGCTCAGACTCGGGTGCTCCAGAAACCTGGTTTCACCGCCATCATATAGCCTGAAATCAGACCTCTTACGCAGGCACCTCTGATAGTTATTCGCCCGGGCAAGGGAACCACAGGAGACCAACCCTTTAATTCCCTCCATCCCTCCTAACTCCTTGAGGATATTGGTCCGTATGTTGGCCCTCTTCAACGCTTTATCCAGGATTTTGATCAGCCCTGGATCGTTGTAAAGCACAAAGGGGTTCCTGGCGAGGGAGGTGATCTTCTCGTAGTAGGCAGAAAGCCCCCTGTTGCTATGGTAGTAAAGAGGAGAGTCAAGCCAAAAAACGAGCCCCTTATAGGCACATGTGCTCACGCGATCTTCCAGGGCTGAGAGGATTTCCTTGGTTTCTTCTGAGGATTCCCCGCTTATCCAGAACAGGATGGCCCTTTCGCCATCGATTAAGGCCATAGCATGTTCGAGCAATTCAACCCTACAATCGAAGTCAAGGGCTCTTCCCTCTCCAATCCTGGGGCTTCCCAGCAGTACCCCATCCACATGGGGCAGAGCCCTCCTTAAAAGACTATTCAGGCTCTTCTTGTCAATGCCCCCCGTATCACAGAGTGGTGTGATGAGATCCACGATCAACCCTTTAGGAGGCCTACGTTCCTCCATCAGAACCTCCTTGCCCATCGCCCAAGAGCCCTGTCTTCCTCACCTTGCTCAAGAGCATTGTTCCAAGATTACCGCCAGGATGGAACCGTCTGAAGTCCTTACTGGTAAAGTGTCTCCTCCCTAACAAAACCACTGCCAGTGCATCGCCCATTGCCAGAGCAGCGGTCGTACTGGTGGTAGGTGCAAGGCCAAGGGGACATGCCTCTCTCTCCACCCCCACATCTATGGTGAGGTGGCTTTCCCTCGCAAGAGGTGATTCCGGATCCCCGCAAAAGGCAATGAGTGTCGTGCCGATATCCTTGAGGTTAGGTATGATCTGGATCAACTCCTTGGTATAGCCGCTGTTTGAGATAGCGATCACGATATCATCGGCAGAAACCATACCGAGGTCACCATGCAAGGCCTCGGCTGGATGGAGATAATGCGATGGCGTGCCCGTGCTGTTGAGTGTGGCAGAAATCTTCCTGCCGATCAATCCAGATTTACCTATCCCGGTGAGAATGACCCGCCCCTTGCTCTGGAGAATCATTTCAACAGCACGCTCAAATTCCGGGCCGATCCGCTCAACCAAATCGAGGATCCCTTGGGCCTCAATCTGCAGCACCTCTCTGGCCTGTATGATTATCCTCCCGCCCCTCTTCATGCGCCTACCCTATGGAAACATGGTATCAGAGAATACTCCTCTCACTACCGATTTTCATTAAAAACCTGAAAGACGTGTTCCACCTGTGTCTTGGCAGAACCACTCAGGCGTTTGATCTCCTGCCTGGCCTTCCTCCCTGATCGCTCGTATTCCTCTGGATTATCCAAGAGCCATGTAGCCTTTTTCACCAGCTCGTCCCTGTCCCGCACCACAAAGCCTGCTCCCACGCGTTCCAACAGGGCCTTGGCATCCAGAAAATCCTCCATCGAGGGACCATAGAGCACCGGCTTACCCCACACAGCTGCCTCGAGCGGGTTCTGCCCGCCAAGAGGCACGAGGCTCCCTCCGCAAAAAAGCACCGTGCCTATGCTATAAAGGCCGAAGAGCTCCCCGAAGGTATCCACAATGATAATATCAGCGGGCAGATCCCTTCGGGAGTGAACCGGCAGCCTGCTGCGCAGGCAATAATCCAGATGAAATGACCGAAGCATTGTCTCTATCGTGCCGCACCGCTCTATATGCCTCGGCGCGATAATCAATACCATGGCTGAATAGCGGGCTCGAAGATCCAGGTACGCCTCGATGATGATCTCCTCCTCGAGCCCCCTGGTGCTCCCCGCTATGAAAACCGGCCTGTTCCTATCAATCCTGTAAACAGAGGCAGTTCTTTGCGAAAGCCTTGAGGTGGCCTCCTTGACCAGGGTGTCGTATTTTGCATTTCCTCCGACCACTACCCTCCGGGGATCTGCACCGATGGATATGATTCGCCGGGCATCCATGCTGCTTATCATGGAGATAGATGAATAGCTTGCGAGTGCCTCTTTCATTAAAACCCGCACGTGCTTATAGGCGTTGATGGATCGCGCGGAAATGCGCCCGTTTATGAGGAACGCCGGAATATGCAGCAGCTTGCAGGCCCACAGGATATTCGGCCAGATCTCGGTCTCCAGGTTTATAAAGAGATTGGGTGAGGCCTTCCTTAAAGCACGTCTCACACACCATACGAGATCAATAGGGTTGTAGATAACGACGGTATCCGGAGGCATGATGCTTTGTGCGGTCTGCCTGCCGCCCTTGGTGGTAGTGGAAAGGATAATAGAGACATTCCGCTCCTTCTCCCGTATCGCTTCAGAGATTACCTTGGCGAGTTTTACCTCTCCGATAGATACGGCATGAAGCCAAATCCGAAGCCCGCTCCCCTTTGGAGCGATGAGGTGGGCCGACAAAAACCCAAGCCTCTCCTTGAACTCCTGATCCAGGAGCCCCTTGATAAGGAGATACAGGAGCGCAAAGGGACCAAGCACAACCAATGATAGGCTAACTGCCGTATTATAGAAGAAAAACATGCTCAGACCTTGGATATAACTATTCCCTACTAATCAAAATAAGTATGGTAAAGTCAATAAAAAATAACGCTGCCGCGTGATGATGCATTACATCATCACCCAGTACCGTATGCCCCACTTGGGTTCAAACACGAGAGGTCTTCATACGATAAGATCGTACCATTTTTCCTTACAATGCATTGCTGATAATGGTACAAGTAATGGCAACAAAGGAGCACAACAGGGAACAGCCTTGACAACCGTTCTTATAATCCTCGGTATTCTTGCTGCCGCAGCCGGCATTGCCGGCTCCATCCTTCCCGTGATACCAGGGCCACCATTTAGTTTCCTGGCGCTCGTGCTTGTGTCTTGGGCAAGAGACTGGGAGCCATTCAGCGCTGCGTTCCTCATTATCATGGCCTGTGCCATGGTAATGGTGAGCGCCCTAGACTACATCCTCCCAGCCGGAGCGGCAAGATGGTATGGGGCCTCAAAAGAAGGCCTTTGGGGCTCCATTGCAGGCCTTATACTGGGCATTTTCTTTTTCCCTCCCTGGGGGATGATTCTGGGTACGATCATTGGTGCATTTGCCGGGGAGTTGATCGCGGGAAAGAGAGGGAAATCGGCGCTTCGAGCAGCATGGGGGGCGCTGATCGGAAACCTGTTGGTCACCGGGCTCAAGCTCTTATACTCTGGAGCCATACTGTTCTTCGTTATCAAGGAAGTGCTGTAATACGAGACGTTAAGGCCGGAAATTACCCCATGAGCCAATACACGGATCTGGATGAGACGAGGACCATTCGTCAGCGGATCATCGATCTTTTGAGCGACCATCAGTTGACTGCCAGGGAGCTCTCTCAGGCAATCGGAATCAGGGAGCGGGAGATCTATGCTCACCTTGATCACGTCGCACGATCAACAGCGGCACAGAAAAAAAAGCTCGTTGTGAATCCCGCCCGGTGTCTCGCCTGTGGGTATCTGTTCGAGAACAGAAAACGGCTCACCCGCCCAAGCCGCTGTCCCCGCTGCAAGCGCTCCCACCTTCAGGAGCCGACCTACCATGTGGCTTAGCCCATCAATGCGTGCGCGGGCTGGAGCACGACAAAAAGAGCATCCTTCCTGGTGTATGACCCTCGTATCAGAGGCCATCGTTTCCGATTTACATTGACGTATAAAGATAGTTACCGTACACTCCTATCCCCAAAATAATTAATTATACATCATCCACGTGGCCCAGCAATCACAGATGCTTTATCTCAGATAACGAGGTACAGACGATGCACCTGACCAACCTTACCTTTCTTGCTGATCAGTTCCCCACAGAGAAGCACTACCCCTTTCACCTTGCCGTGTTTCGGGAAACGAAAGGGATTACATTCCGATCTCCAGTCACCTTCTTCATAGGTGAAAACGGTACAGGAAAATCAACCCTGCTGGAGGCCATGGCCCATACCTGCGGCATCCACATATGGCGGGGCATAGAGCGGAAGCGCTTTGAGGCAAATCCTTACGAAGACGCGCTTCACCATTTTATCGCAGTGGAATGGACCGATGGAGCGGTGCCTGGATCATT
>CAYPNL010000173.1:0-3367 GCA_964412045.1 uncultured Desulfobacteraceae bacterium | reverse complement strand
GATGAGCGCTCTCATCTCGGAGATGGGTGTAATCTCCCGTGCGTTTTTTGCTCCTAAGGCCTGGGCAAGGTTCGCATCCGGATCAGCGTCGATAGCAAGAACCGACATGCCCCGTTGTTGGAGCGATTTAATAAGGAATGCAGCAAAGGTGGTCTTGCCCACTCCCCCTTTACCGCTTATAGCGATTTTCATGATCTGGCACCGTTTCTATTTTACCATAGATAAATACAGACACACGCCTTTTCCTCTGCCTATAGTTGGCAGAAGAAAAGGCGTATAATCTTTGGCCTTACCTATCATTATCATTATACTCTTATCTACCCCTTTAGACAACATCGTTCTCGCATTGTCTATGTTGCCTGTGCGATCAAAGGATACACAATATGGCTAACGAGCTCGGTGATATCTTCTGCAGAGAGTATATCCCCAATTGAGCTGTCGAAGATGATTGTTGCATCACAGGGAAACTCCTCATCCGCTTTCCAGATCACCAGGGTAATGGGCGCCTTTGGGAAGGCCTGTATTTCAACCGATACATCCCCCAGAGATGAGATACTGGCCCCGAAGAGCTCCTTGGCTATGGGGGGTAACCGATCAGGGTGTTCCCCAAAGGCTTGTGCCAATGGGTCTTTGACCCTTCTATTGAAGGCATCGAGGTAGAACCTCGCAGAGGGGATGTCCTTGTAAGAGATCAAATTTCCTGTGAGATCCTTGGTGCTCACCCCGTTTAGGTAGTGGAGCACAAGGATCTTCTGTTTTATCGGGATTTCCTCACCAGATTCCTGCTCAAATGCAATATCCGGCCACTTGATGGTAACCGGGCGATTCAAGAACATGAGCCTGATGCCGCTCAGTTGCTTACCCTCTTCTATGCAGAGGGCACCGCTTGCCCGGCAGACATGATGTGGGTTCCGGTTTTGCAATTCTTCCTTCGCGATCTCAACCGACTTTCGATAGTCATCTACCCTGGCCATGTGTTACCACTTCTAAAATGTTTCCGATTCTGTTATAAAATACGTATGTTGCCACAAAGACGCAAAGTCACCACGGTAACATGTATTGCCCCTTTGTGCCTGCCCGCCGTCGGCTTCGCCTTCAGGCGAGGCGGGCGGGTCCTCGTGGCTTAAGCGGCGAAATAATTACATCTATTGGAAAGAAAATAAAAAGTCAAATATTACCATGAGGAGCAGGCGAAAAAAAGCCAGGGTTACATCGACAAAGGAGATAGCTGAAGGCGATAAGACGCTCTCCAATCTAGCATTTGAGAGCCAGTTAAAGGATTTTAAGGGTATAGATGAGTTGCCTGACGATATCGCCCTTGGCCCTTCCGATGGGATAGTTGAGCAGGGCGACGAGGATCTCTTTCAAGAGGCCATGAAAGACGTGGTGCCTTTGAATGAAACCCGGAAAAAAATCGTGAGATCCCCTTCAGGAGGGGAGGAGCTTGCTGATTGCTTACAGAGCCAGGAGGAACGGGAACGGCGCTACCTCGCGGCCTTGGTTAAGGATTCATCTGCCTGGGATATATCATTCAGCGATGAGTATATGATGGGGGCAGTCTCTGGTCTGGGGCCCAAGGTCATGAGAAGGCTTAAGAGAGGGGAGTTCTCTGTCCAGGACTATATTGATCTCCATGGGCTCAAGAAGAAAGAGGCAGAGGAAGTCGTTCGTGAGTTTCTCATCAAGAGCTATCAACGAGGATTTCGCTGTGTGCTCATAGTCCATGGCAGGGGGCTGGGCTCGGTTGACCATCAACCTGCGATAAAAAAGGAGCTCCCGCTCTGGTTTAGAAGGGGTATGCTTAAGAGGATAGTCCGTGCCTTTGTGACCGCACGCCCCTGTGACGGAGGAGCCGGGGCCCTTTACGTGCTGTTGAAAAAGAGGTAGAGTCGGGGGTCGGGTGGTTCGGCAGGGACTCAGCATGCGTATTCTTGTGATCCTTATACCGGATTCCGTAAACTGGCAGGATTGAAGGTATGTTGATGGTTGGTCTTACAGGTGGGATAGGGAGCGGAAAGAGTGTTGTAGCCAAGATGTTTAAGCATGAAGGTGCTTATGTCATCGACCTGGACGAGCTTGCCCGCCGGGTGGTAGAACCCGATAAGCCGGCGTGGAGGGATGTGGTCGCTTATTTCGGAGAGGGCATTCTCAATCCGGACAGAACAGTGAACCGACCTGCCCTTGCAGAGATTGTCTTTTCAGATGCAAAAAACAGAAAAGTCCTGGAGGAATTCACCCATCCCAGGATCTTTGAGGAACAGGATGCCTTGCTTGAGCGCATCAAGGACCAGGATCCATGTTCTGTTGTGGTAATAGAAATTCCCCTTTTATTCGAATTGAGATTTCAGAAAAAGTTTGATAGAATAATTTTAGTATATGCACCGAGAGACGCACAAGTAAGAAGGGCAAGAGAGCGGGACGGCCTTTCAGAAAAGCAGATTGAGCCGAGGCTCAGGGCTCAGATACCCATTGAGGAGAAGAGGTCGCTTTCTGATTACATTATCGATAATGAAAGAAGTTTGGCCAACACGAGGGATCAGGTCAAAGACGTGATGAGAGAACTACGGAGATTGGCTAAGGAAAAGGAAGGAGAGCTCAATTGTTCTTGACAGCGAGGAAAGAGAACTACAAGGCGGGAGATGTCATATTCAAGGAAGGGAGCCATGGCGTTGCCACGTACATCATAGAATCAGGAAGGGTCGAGATCAGCAAAGGTGTTCAGGACAAGAAGTTGGTAATCGAAACCCTTGGCCCTGGAGAGATGATGGGAGAGATGAGTTATATCGATGGCGAGCCGCGATCAGCTACTGCAACTGCCCTTGAAGACACAGCATTGGAACTATTGGATAAGGATTTCATTGATAGGGAATTTAACCAGATGTCATCTGATTTCAGGGCGGTAATAAGGACTTTGGTAAAGAGGCTAAGAAATACTACCCAGAACCTTGCTGGCGCTACTGTTGCGAGGCGCACTGACGAGAGGAAAAGCGCAAAAATTCGGATCAACTTCAAGAGTGCGAGCGATTTTTTCAGGGCCTATGTAGGAAACCTTGGAACAGGTGGGCTTTTTATCAAGACAGCCCAAACGGTTCCGGCCGGCACCATCCTGAACCTGGAATTCAACCTTCCAGAGAGCGATCACTTCATTCAAGCAAAGGGCAAGGTGATATGGGCCAGATCGAAAGAGGAAAGCGACGAAAGCAAACCCGCAGGATTGGGGATCCAGTTTGTTGGCATGAGTTCCGAGGACACCACACTTCTCAAAACCTACATAACGACCTTTAAATTCTAAGCCCTTCCCACCCCCAAGGCCTTTGACCCGGCGGAGACAAGCCGCGTTATTCCCATCTACTCGTAGCGCAGGGCA
>CAYPNL010000172.1:0-7695 GCA_964412045.1 uncultured Desulfobacteraceae bacterium | reverse complement strand
CTGGTAGCGATAGGCGCTATCCTGGATCTCCCTCTGGATGTAGCCTTTTTCAATAGCGGCTGCTGCCCCTCCAAGCTCGTCGATCGTATTGATATAGTTACGAGCCCTGTCATAGATCTCGTTTGTCAGCCTCTCGATATAGTATGAACCGGCAAGGGGATCCACGGTATCGGTCACGCCTGTTTCATGGGCAATGAGCTGCTGGGTTCTGAGCGCGACCTGAACCGCCTCCTCGCTGGGCAGGCAGAATGCCTCGTCCATAGAATTAGTATGCAGCGACTGCGTGCCCCCGAGCACGGCGGAGAGCGCCTGGAAGGCAACCCTCACGATGTTGTTCTTCGGCTGTTTTGCCGTTAAGGTGCAGCCCGCTGTCTGGGTGTGGAACCGCATCATCATCGACCTCGAATCCTTTGCCTTGAATCTCTCCCTCATAATCACCGCCCAGAGTCGCCTCGCTGCCCTGAATTTGGCAACCTCCTCTAAAAAATCCAGGTGGGAGTTGAAGAAAAACGAGAGCCGTGGCGCAAACTCATCTACATCCAGGCCGGCATGAATGGCCGCCTCAACATAGGCAATGCCGTCGGCTAAGGTGAATGCCACCTCCTGAACGGCCGTTGATCCCGCCTCCCTGATGTGGTAACCGCTGATGCTGATGGAGTTCCACTGGGGGACCTCTTTGGAGCAGAAGGCAAAGATATCCGTGATAATCCTCATGGATGGTTTTGGGGGAAAGATATAGGTTCCCCTTGCCGAATACTCCTTGAGTATGTCATTTTGGATAGTTCCTCTCAGTCCCTTTGAAGCCACGCCCTGCTGTTCGCCTACTGCGATATACATGGCCAAGAGTACAGCCGCAGGGGCATTGATGGTCATCGAGGTGCTCACCTTATCCAGCGGAATCCGGTCAAAGAGGATTTCCATATCCTTCAGGGAATCGATAGCTACCCCCACCTTCCCCACCTCTCCCTGGGCAAGGGGATGGTCCGAGTCGTACCCGATCTGTGTGGGCAGATCGAATGCCACCGAGAGCCCGGTTTGGCCCTGCTCCAGGAGAAACCGATACCGTCGATTGGTATCCTCCGCGGTGGCAAAACCGGCGTACTGCCGCATGGTCCAAAATCTTCCCCGGTACATGGTTGGCTGGACACCTCTGGTGAAGGGATACTCACCCGGGAGGCCGATTTCATCCATGTAATCTGAATCGTCGATATCCATGGGCATATACACCCTGTGTACGGGAATGCCCGAGGTGTTCACGAAATCAGATTTTCTCTCGGGGTTCTTTTTCAATGGGGACTCAAGGTTATCCGACCATCGCTTGTGTTCACTTGCTATCTCCTGCAACATCTTTCGGTCAAACATTGGACTAACTCCCTTGTTCTAAATTCACCCTGCCATTCCGAGAAATACGCCGGCGGCAATCACTGTTCCTATCACCCCTGCCACATTCGGCCCCATGGCGTGCATGAGCAGGAAATTCTTCGGATCAGCCTTTGCGCCCACTACCTGGCTCACCCTGGCAGCCATGGGAACTGCGGAAACACCCGCCGAGCCTATCAAGGGATTGATCTTCTCCTTGGAAAAAAGGTTTATCAGTTTGGCCAACATGATCCCCGCCGCTGTGGAAAAGGCAAAGGCAACCAGCCCCATGATAAACACAAAGATCACCTGCGGCTTGAGGAAGGCCTCGGCCGACATCGTGGCGCCAACGCTGATACCGAGCAGTATGGTGACGATATTCATGAGCTCGTTGCCCGCTGCATCCGAGAGCCGCTTTACCACGCCACACTCCTTGAAGAGGTTCCCCAGCATGAACATGGCCATAAGGGGTGCTGATGCAGGCACGATTAGGCAGATTACCACAACCGTCACCAGGGGAAACAGGATTTTCTCCTTCTGGGACACGGGCCGCAACTGCCTCATCTTGATCTTTCTCTCGCTCTCGGTGGTGAGCAACCTCATGATAGGGGGTTGAATGATGGGAACGAGTGACATGTAGGAATAGGCCGACACCGCTGTTGCACCCAAAAGGTGTGGGGCGAGGTGAACGGTGGTGAAGATGGTGGTCGGCCCATCAGCCCCCCCGATAATCCCTATGGAACACGCCTCGGGGATAGTGAAGCCGAGCAAGAGGGCGCCGAAGAATGACACATAAACCCCGAACTGTGCTCCTGCACCGAGGATGAGGGTCTTGGGATTTGCTATCATGGGCCCAAAATCCGTGAGCGCACCAAGCCCGAGAAAGATAAGGGGCGGGATGACCTCCCACTCCAGCCCGTAATGGTAAAACTTCCATAAGAGCCCCTCGCCCTCCTTCATGAGAAAGGTGAGCGGCAAGTTTACCACCAGGATGCCGAACCCGATGGGGACAAGGAGCAGCGGCTCGTAGTTCTTGACAATAGCCAGGTACAGAAACAGAAAGGCGATGAGCCACATCACCAGATTGCCCACGGTCAGATGCACCACGCCCGTGGTCAACACTAAATCCAGCATAATCTACCCTTTCTCGCTCCCTTTTTCCCCGATGTTCCGAGCGATCCTTCCGAATGCATAGATTGCAGCGATCAAGATCGCAAGTGAGCCGAATACTGCGCTCAATCCAAAAATGCATATCATTACCGCCAAGTTCCAATCAACCATAGGATCTTCTCCCTCTATGGTAAAGCCATTTCAATCTCAGATCATCCGTTACGTGATATGCAATGTACATGCTTTTCGTATAACACCGAACGGGGCTTAAAAAAATGCCCTGCCAGTGATCGGACAGGGCACGTGATTTGTACTATGCAAAAATCAGGTCTCTATTCGATCACCACCAAGACATCATCGGCGCCAACTGAGTCCCCTTTCTTGCATTTAACCTCCTTTACCGTTCCTGATGCAGAAGCTACTATGGGCATCTCCATCTTCATCGCCTCAAGGATAATGAGCTCGTCGTTTTCATTCACGGCAGCACCAACTTCAATCTTTACCTCTATTATCTTTCCCGCCATAGGGGCTGTTACATCACTCACTTCTCATACCTCCTTCTCTTTTAGATAACCACGTATAAACCTTGAACATCCTCGCTCAAAACAACCGATTCTCAAGTAGTTCTATGTTTTAGTGTTGATACTTTGAGCTCACCCCGGTTGTCAAGAAAAATAATAACTGCTCAGGTAGCCACAAAGGCACCAAGACCCGCCTGCCTCGCCTGCGCGAGATCAATGGCGGGCAGGCACAAAGGATAACTATGAGTTAGAAAAAATAAAGATCCATAGACTCCCCTCTTTACACACTGCTGACTGACCATAGGATTCGGCATTCAAAAACCGGAACTGGGATATAGGTTTGAGATGAATGGTTATGGTGTAATGAGGGTAAGACCTAACTCGTCGAGCTGTTTTTTATAGACCTTTGAGGGCGCATCGCTGACAGCACAAGTTGCTCGCTGAGTCTTTGGAAAGGCAATGACATCACGAATAGAATCCGTGCCCGCCATAATAGCAACTAATCTGTCAAATCCAAGGGCAATACCAGCATGCGGCGGAGCTCCGTACCCCAATGCCTTGATGAAGAAGCCAAACTTCTCCTCGATCTCTTCCTCGTGCAATCCCAGCACTCGGAAGATCAGATTCTGGAGCTTTAGAGTATGAACCCTCACGCTGCCTCCACCGACCTCAGACCCATTAAGCACCAGATCATACGACCTCGCCCTCACCTCTTCCGGGTGCTTCTCGAGAAGCGGCACATCCTCTTCTACAGGAGCTGTGAATGGGTGGTGGACAGCCACAAATTTCTGTTCCTCGTCGCTATACTCGAGCAGCGGAAACCTCGCAACCCAGACAAATGAATGCTGTCCCTGCTTCATCAACCCGAGTCTCTTTGCCATCTCGATCCTTACGTTTCCCAGGACCTCATTGACCTGTTGAGCGCTGTCAGCCACAAATATGATGAGGTCCCCTTCCTCAGCCCCCATCCTCTCCTCTACGGCATGCCTGGCCTCAGACGTCAGATGCTTGGCCAAGATGGACTGCCAGCCTTCAGATCCTATCTTAGCCCAGACCAGCCCCCTGGCGCCTGAATCCTTCACGGTGGAATCCAATAAATCAAGCTCCTTCCGAGAAAAAGAGGCCCCCCTTTCTACCTTTACCGCCTTGACCCGTCCCCCCTCCCCAATAGTACTGTTGAATACCTTGAAGCTCGATGCGACAAGCAGATCAGTGAGATCCACCAGCTCCATGGAGAACCTGATATCCGGCTTATCGCTGCCGTAAGAGTTCATTGCGTCGGCGTACTCGAGTACCGGAAAGGGCCTGGGAACCTGAAGGCCGAGGATAGCAAAGAACAGATCAGCTATCATTTCCTCAATCACGTCCATGACTCTTCGCTCATCAGCAAAGGACATCTCGAGATCTACCTGGGTGAACTCCGGTTGTCTATCGGCCCGTAGATCCTCATCGCGGAAACACCTGACAATCTGGAAATAGCGCTCGAACCCCGCCATCATTAACAGCTGCTTAAATAGCTGCGGAGATTGAGGCAAGGCGTAAAATAATCCCTTGTTCACCCGGCTCGGCACAAGGTAATCACGCGCCCCCTCAGGGGTGCTCTTGGTGAGCACCGGAGTCTCAACTTCCAGAAACCCCTTGCCATTGAGGAAATTTCGTATATGTAAGGCAATCCGGTGTCTCATCACGAGGTTTTTGAGCAGGTCCGGCCTCCTGAGTTCTAAATACCTATATTTCAGGCGCAGATTCTCAGATGCGTCAATCTTCCCATCAACCTGGAAAGGAGGTGTCTCCGCTTCGTTCAACACCTTTAGCTCCTTTATCCTTACCTCGATATCCCCGGTTGGGAGCTCTGGGTTCTCCTGGCCTGCCAGCCGGGCGCTGACCTCCCCCCTGATAGCGATTACCCACTCGTTTCTGAGGATTGCCGCCTCCTTATGGGTCGCCGCATCGGTCTCCTCATCAAAGACGATCTGCGTCAGTCCAAACCTGTCTCTCAAATCAATGAAGATGAGCCTTCCCATATCCCGGCGCCGGTGTACCCATCCCATGAGCACAACCACTCGGCCGATGTCGTCCTTTCTCAAGCTGCCGCAATCGTTCGTCCTTTCCCAATCCCCCATGGTATTTATGCTCAACTTCGCTCCTTCATCGCTACTACCTCATCGACCACACTGCCCAGAGAAACTTCCATCTGCTCCTTAGTGGCCATATCCCTTATGATACCCATCCCCTTGGCCAGCTCATCATCCCCCACGATCAGCACCCGTTTGGCGTTCAGCCGGTCCGCATGCCGCATCTGGGCCTTAAGCCCTGAGGATTGGTACTGCATCTCGCACCAGAGGCCTCTCTTTCTCAGCTCGTGCATCCAGGCAAATGCCGTATCCTCGGCCTTCTTGCCGAGGACTGCCAGGAAGATATCCGGCCCTGGTTCATTGAGCCCTGCATGCTCCTCCAAAAGCTCAACCACACGCTCCTCACCTATGGCAAACCCGATTGCTGGAGTGTCCGGTCCGCCGAAATCCATCATGAGGTAGTCGTACCTTCCTCCGCCTGCGATCGCACTCTGGGCGCCCAACTCCCGTGTCTGAACCTCAAAGGTAGTCCTGGTGTAGTAGTCAAGCCCCCTCATGAGGTGTGAGTTCACCACGTACGCCAGGCCTAACTGGTCGAGATACCGTTTCAGCGAATTAAAATGCCCGGCACACTCATCACACAAAAAATTGAGCATGGTGGGGGCGTCGTTCATGATCTCGATGCATCGCTCCACCTTGCAATCGAAGACCCTCAAAGGGTTGGTCTCCATCCTTTCCCGGCAGTCAGGACAGAGCTGCGAGGTATAGTCTTTGAGGTAGTCTTTAAGCTTAGCACGAAACGGCCCCCTGTCATGGAGGCATCCCAGGGAGTTGATATGGAGCTCGAGATCATTGAGCCCAAGCGAGGAGAAAAGCTGCATGAGCATAGATATGAGCTCGCTGTCAGATCTGGGACCAGGATCCCCGATGATTTCAACATCGATCTGATGGAACTGCCTCCTCCTGCCCTTCTGCGGCCTTTCATACCTGAACATGGGTCCCATAGTGTATACCTTGTGCACGAAGGATTCCGCATACAGTTTGTGTTCGATAAAGGCCCTCAGGATCGAGGCCGTTGCCTCCGGCCTCATGGCCACATGGTTACCCCTTCTGTCTTGAAAGGTATACATCTCTTTCGACACGATGTCGGTTTCCTCCCCGATCCCACGGGCGAATAGCTCTGTACTCTCCAGTACCGGGATCCTGAGCTCTCTGTATCCGTAAAGCCCAAAGACCCGCTTCGCCTCTTCCTCGAGTTTTTTCCAGGCTCCCATCTGATCGGGGAGTATATCCTTAAAGCCTCGCACTGCCTTATACTGCAATGAAAGTTCCTTTCTCGTTCTACAGGTTACCCGTTGTCTGTTTACCGCTGCAGTGAAACCCATCAAACGCTCTTATCATGCATACCATCATCTCGTTAAACCAATCATACGCTTCCTCTTCCACAGAGAGCGGAGCTTTTGCCCGCTCTTTTCAAAGGACTTTCACCTTCTATCAGAGCACTCCTCTCCAGTCAACGCCTTTCCACCGAATTCAAGCACTCTGCGCATCCCATAATGTGCATTCACGGGCTGGCATCCGTAACGCGTTTACCATGCGATGGCTCGCTTTGCAACATGCCGCACCATTGGAGGAGTCAGGATCCCTGCCAAGTTGATGTGATCGAGCTCCGGAAGGATATCGCCGTTATAGAAAAGCACCAACCCATCAATCAAAGGCGGGTCTAACTGGGGCTGGATAAAGGTTGCACCGAGCATATAAAATGTGGTTCGTGCCCCCGCTGATCCTTGGAAAAAATAGCCCATTGCATCCCTGTCTGGGTCCACCATATTGACCGTAGCAATATGCAGGGGGCGAGAAGGGGTAGCAATCGTGTCTATATGGAGCACCTCAAAGCGAATATCGGTGTCCTTGTTGGCATAGGTCTTCTGAAAATAGGTGTGGGCGAGATGTCCTCCCAAACGATCAAGCGCGTCTGTGAGTGAGGTGCTGGGAGGCAATGGAAAGGGCTGGGCACTGCTCAAATAATGCTGACGATCAGGCAAAAACGTGTAGAGCTCCAGCTCTCCAATGCCTTGAGACGGTTCCCGGCTGGATTTCTCACAACCACTGAAAAGGGCTAGGCACATCACGAGCGGCGCTGTGATCATCAAAGAAAAAACCGGACGTCCCATCATATAACCTCCTCAGATCATCCAGGATCTCCTCCCGGCGTGGAAAACCCGGTCGTGCCTATACATCGAAAGACCGTCAAGACCGCGCGATTACTCATCCCTGTCCAAAAACCTCGCGTAGAGCTCCCTTCGCGAGCACAGGCGTGGAACCGGGCTTAAAAACGTAATCGCACCCTGATCCTTTATTGCATAGAATACCCATACTAGGTGAGATAGGTCAAGCTCGTATCTTCTCAGAAACTCTATGCTAAAGAGTATGAAGATGTCCTTTTTTATGGTATGCCTTTTAAACAAAGGTGATTGTAAAGCCCTGAAGCGAAGCACCATGGTCGTGCGCTAGCAGGATGATCCATAGTTTGAGCAGAAGACTCGGCTGCGCCGATCTTCTTTAACCTGCAACATCGAAGAGGTAACCTATTATGGCTGAAGACAACGTTTTTCGAATTCCCTATGGCG
>CAYPNL010000171.1:0-4283 GCA_964412045.1 uncultured Desulfobacteraceae bacterium | reverse complement strand
TTTTTCTTCTTATCCGCATAGAACTTGTGCTCAAAGGAAAGGCAGCACATCAGTCTCCCGCATACCCCGGAGATCTTTTCCGGATTGAGAGAGAGATCTTGATCTTTCGCCATCCGGATGGAGATAGGGTCAATCTCCGAGAGAAACAGTGAGCAGCATAATTGGCGACCGCAGTGCCCGATGCCGCCTATCATTCGTGAAAGGTCCCTGGCGCCGATCTGCCTCATCTCCACGTGCGTATTGAACTTCCTGACCAGTTCCTTTACCAGTTCCCGGAAATCAACCCTCACATTCGCCGTATAGTAGAAGATAAGCTTGTTCGCCTCAAAAGGAAGCTCCACTGCTATCAGGTGCATGGGCAGGCTTTTCGTCTTTATCAGCTCCTTGCAGTACTGCGTGGCCTCCGCTTCAACCTGCTCATCCTTCTCCTTTTTTTCTATATCCTCCGGCGTTGCGAGGCGAAATATCTTCTCTATCGGCCTGCTGGGCATGCCGGTATTTCGAAGTCGTGGTCTGCTGCATACGGTGCCCAGCTCGAGCCCCTTTTTGGCCACAACGATCACCTTATCCCCGTCATTCAGCACAAAGTGGCCGGTGTAGAATTCGTGGATCTGCCCATACTTCCTGAGGCTCACATTCACGATCTTATTCAGATTGCCATTATCCATTGCTGTTATCCATAACGATTTAGGTTGATAGGCTGTTATATGATCGCGCAAGCTTTATCCCTAACAGCCTTCAGCCTTCAGTCTATCCACCTAAGTATATACATTCATCCCGTAAGTACTATTTCCTTCAAGTCCAGCAACGATCTCTCGAGAAGCAAAAGGGTGTTCCTGTTGTTCATGAGATCACGCTCGGCCCTGGATATAACCGAGATAGCTCCTATGAGCGCGTTTACCGTGTACCCTGCAGATGCCTCTTCAAGGCGGCTCGCCATATCTGAATTAAATACAAGATCCCGGTTCCCCCCTTGCTTTATGAGCAACATGTCCCGATACCAGCTCTTCCACATACCCAGCATCAAGGCAATGTTCTCTTCCCTGGGCACTGTCATGCCGGCATGAGTCGTTTTCTCGAGCATGGAGCACTCCTGTGCGAGATCGAGCACTGCATCCAAAGACCCTCCTGCCATCTTGCTCAGCCTCGCTAACCAGTGAGTCCTTTCCTCGAAAAGCTCATCGGCGGCGAGCCGTTGTGCCCTGCCGAGGCTCCCCTCTGACAGCCGGGCCGCAAGCCGTGCCCTCTCTGTATCCACCTGCAGCTCATGTGTCAAGAAATTCTCGATATGCTCCGGAGCCAAAGGCTTAAAGGGAACCCTTTGACACCGAGAGACAACGGTTGGAAAAAGGTCTCCCTGATCCCTCACCGTAAGGATAAAGACGTTACGGGGAGGCGGCTCTTCCAGAGTCTTCAAGAATGCGTTTGCCGCCTCATCGGTCATCCTCTCCGCCGGATCGATTATCATGACCCTGTATCGCGCAGAAACCGGGGAAAAGGCGATGTTCCTCTCGAGATCCCGTATCTGATCTATCTTGATCGCCCTCCCCTCTTTCTCCGGCACAATCACGAGGATATCAGGATGATTCCCATCGAGTATCTTCCTACACGAATCGCACTGCATGCACGCATCCCCCTGTATGGGGTTCTCGCAATTGAGCAAGAGTGCAAAGGCGAGGGCAGTAGTTGTTTTCCCTACCCCCTCAATACCAACGAACAAATACGCCGAGGCGACCCTCTCGTTGGCGATAACTCCCCGCAAAAAGGCTATGGCGCTTTTCTGACCTTCTATATCCTTGAATATTTTCATTCTTTAGCCACTAAGGCACCAAGCCACCAAGATTATAGAATTATTCTTTTGATACCTTTTTTAATCTCGTTTGGGTTTAATTCCCCGCGGCTTGCCGCGAGTTGTCATTCCATCGAACCCCGGATCAGAGCCTGCGCTGGACTTGATCCAGTGTCCGGCATGACGTTGCCCGTTGATACCCCGGTGCTTGCGGCGGGGTAGTTCATCAGCGGCGGAGCCGCGTTGTATAAAATCGCGAAGCGATTTTATAAATACGTCGATATCGCCTCCCCTATCTGTATCGCCACCTGCTCCCTGCTCAATCTGGCATCGATAATGGTAAATCTCTCCCTGTGCTTGGCGGCTAATGCGAGGTATCCATAGCGTATCCTGGTGTGGAAATCGAGCGTTTTCCTGTCGAATCGGTCCTTTTCGGTATGGTTCCGCCCTCTCTCCTCTATCCTGCTCAAACCGATCTCTGCCGGGCAATCCAGCAGAAAGGTTAGCTCAGGCGTGATATGAGAGCAGGCCTCGAGGTTTAATTGCTCGATCAATCCCTCGTAACCCTGGAGGACCACGCCCTGATATACCGTTGTTGCATCGTAATACCGATCACAGATTACCCACGTTCCTGCCTCAAGGGCCGGCTTGATTACCTCGCTGACGTGCTGCGCCCGGTCTGCCTCATAGAGAAAAAGCTCCGTTAATGGGGTCAATTGGGTGTTATCCACATCCAGGAGAATCTTCCTGATCGCCTCGCCTATCCTCGTACCGCCCGGCTCCTGTGTGATCACCGGTGATATGCCCTTATCCTTGAGCATGGCCTCAAAGATCGGAATCTGCGTTGATTTCCCGCATCCATCTATGCCTTCAAAGGTGATGAACAACCCTATCCCCTCCCATGAGATGAGAGCACCTGTAACTACTCACGTAGTGAGCCCGAAGCTGTTTAGACTGTATCCCCGTTTTTCCTAACAGTCTTCAGCCTATATAGCCTATTTACCTGAATATTGACGAGCATAGTATACATGACCAAGATAGGAGAATCAAGCTGCATGCCTGGCTACCATAGAGACCATGAACCGGTGAGACTACCGCCTTATAAGCCCCCCTTGCCAAAGGGGGAAAAATTTTGAGGTGATGCTGTGGATTTTCCCCTTTTATGCGCCTCAGCAAAAACCACTTTCATGTTGTCTGATTTTTAGTTAAAATTTAATCTTGTTCAGGTTTAATATATTTTCGATACACAACCTGCATGAACAGAGGGGCGTTTTGAAATTCAGCGAGATCGGTGAATTCGGCTTTATCGACTCCATCAAAGGGCAGTTTGGTGTCCCGACACAAGGCGTTATCAAAGGCATTGGCGACGACTGTGCCGTGATGAGCGCCCCCCAGGGCCGGGTGCTGCTCTTCACCAGCGATATGCTCGTTCAAGATATCCACTTCATGATCGAAAAGATACCCTTCTATCAGTTGGGACGGAAGGCCATAGCCGTGAACCTCAGTGATATAGCTGCTATGGGGGGAAGGCCGCTCGTCGCCCTTATCTCCCTCGCTATCCCCGCTGAGACCGAGGTGGAGGCAATCCATGAGCTCTACAGAGGCATGGGGGATATCTGCGAACAGTATAACCTCTTCATAGGCGGGGGCGACACAGTGGCCTCGCCCGACAAACTGGTTATCAATGTGTCGGTTATAGGCGATGCGAAAAGAAACAAAGTGCTCTATCGATCCGGCGCTGGTCCCGGTGAGATGATCTATCTTGCCGGCCCTGTAGGGGACTCGGCAGCGGGACTGAAGATCCTCGCCAACGAGATAGCGCCTCCTGCCGGGATGAGAGATTATTTCATCAAGGCCCACAATGACCCGGCGCCTTTGGTTGAAACCGGCAAGATCATCGCTGCCTCAGGGCTTGCCGGCGCCATGATCGACCTGAGCGACGGGCTTCTCTCTGATCTAGGGCATATCTGTGAGGAGAGCAAGGTCGGCGCACTGCTCTTTGCTGAAAAAATTCCGATCTCTCCGGAACTGACCATGCTTGCAAGCAGCTTGGGATTCGATCCCCTTGAGCTCGCCCTCTCAGGGGGAGAGGATTATCAGCTCCTATTCACCGTGCCCATGGAACATGAACAGGGCATTGGCAAGCTCTTCAAAGACCACCATCTCCATCCGCCCTACCATATCGGGGAAACAGGACAAGGGCCGGGCATTCGCATGAAGAAAGCTGACGGGTCTCTAGCAGAACTTCAGCCTATGGGCTTTAATCACTTCAATCGGAATAAAGGATAGGATTATGGGCAAAGAATTTTGGACAGTCACCGAAGTGGTGAAGATCTTTCAGGTTGATGAGAGATTCCTCCATGAGCTTGAGGAGGAGGAGATCATATGCCCTGTTTGCAAAGAACATCCTCCGGCAAAGCTCTTCTCATCTGCCGATCTTGAAAAACTGCGACTTACAAAGATTCTCATTGAGGAGATGGATGTGAACCTTGCG
>CAYPNL010000170.1:0-6373 GCA_964412045.1 uncultured Desulfobacteraceae bacterium | reverse complement strand
GCACCCGGAGATAACCACCAATCCCTTTCCTTTAAGCTTGATCACGATAGACTGATCGTCGAGGATGTCGTCACGTTCAAGGGCGCCGTTTCTCTCAACCAGGGCGTTGGGCAATCCCTTTTCAAAATTCGTTACTCGTTCTATCTCCCCGGTGACCGCTATGGTGTCTTCAGCAATAAGCGATGGATTCCTCCTCTCAAGCACCTCTATCCCCCTCTTCTCCATCTCATGCCGTGAGATCGTTTGGGGGAATATGAGTTTTCTCCCGTCTTCGAGTCCGAAATAACGAGGCGCGAGAAATGCATCGGGATGGAGGACTAACGGGATCGATCTGTCCAGACTCTCGGCGATGGGATACAGCGCCCCTGTATGGTCCATGTGGCCGTGGCTTAAGACAATAACCTCTATTTGACTAAGGTCTATTCCCAGCATTTCTACATTATGGGGAAGGCCTACCTTGCTGTAGCCGCAATCAAACAAAATGTGGTGGGTCCTTTCACCTATGGCAACTGCCACTAAAAGCGACAGACCGTGCTCTGCCAGCAACGTGTCTGCTGGGATCCCGCCGCTAATAGCCATGGGTGGTCTCGTGACCCCTTTAGAGTTCCTCAGGAGCACATCCACATAGTTATCCATAAGGGTGGTCACGACAAGTCCATCAACCTCCCTTAATCCATCCCGTACCTCATTGCTCATCACCTATCTCCTTTCCCATGAATTTCTAACGGGGCTACAGTTTATCGGTACATCGTAAACAGTACTCTTCCGGGTGAGGCTTATAGCACACTATCTGCGGTATTGCACCCGGAAGATGACCTTTCCCAACCTTATCAATAGGCTAAGGTTCATGGTTGCTCCAGGAAAAAGGATCATCCCTTTCGAAATCCGGGACCAAATGATCATCGGGTTCAAAGGCAAAGGGTTGTAGATAAAGGTTTTCAAAGCCGAGCTCCCCTGCCCTTGCGAGCACCTTTTTGTATTCTTCCGCGGTGATCTTCCTATTGATTTCATCCGGCACCGCAGTGCACGGAGAGAACTGGCTCATCAAACTCACCGGGACTTGTTTTGAGAGATTGGCTGCGATCCACTCCAGTATGGCGCATGAGTCCTCGGTATACGTGGGTAAGATCAAGTGCCGGATAATCATTCCTTTCACAGCATTTCCCTCTTCGTCAAGTTCAAGATTCCCTACTTGATCATACATCTCGAGTATAACCTCGGACGCCCTTTCGGCATAGTCTGGCGCGCTCGAGAACCTGCGGGCTATCTCCTTGCTGAAATACTTAAAGTCAGGGAGGTAGATGTCAATGATTCCGGAAAGCTGCGCAATGGTTTCATATGACTCATAGGCACTCGTATTGTACACAAGAGGCAGTTTTAGTCCGCGAGAAAAGGCAATCTTCAGCGCTTCGAGAATGGGTAGAATAACATGAGTAGGCGTGACAAGGTTGATATTCAACGCCCCTTTTTCTTGTAACGAGATCATGCAGGAGGCTAACGCATCGATGGAGGTGACGGGTCCGTGGATTTGATGACTAATCTGATAGTTTTGGCAGAAAACACATTTCAGGTTGCATCCAGCAAAGAAGATCGCCCCTGATCCCGACGTTCTGGAGGCCGTTGCCACATTTCCCCTGTAGTCGTAGTATCCGCTGAGCGGCGGCTCTTCTCCAAAGTGGAGGCAGCTATGGGAGACTATGGGCAACTCCCCCATGCCGCAGAATCCCATCTCTCCCATCTTTCGGTTCACGCTACAGGCCCTTGGACAGAGATGGCAGCTCACACGGTGAGGAGCGAGTATTTTCAAGACCTTCTCGATCAGGTGTACCTTCGTATCCCTTTTTTGATTTGACATACAAAAGTCAATCATGTAGCCTGAAATCATTGAGGGGCCTACATATGGGGCTTTGCCCTCAAAATAAGCGTTTTCACAGTGTCAAAGATCGTCAAAAAATCTACCTATCAAACAGAGGGAAATGGATGAGAGTCAAGTTTTGGGGGACAAGAGGGTCTACCCCTGTTCCTGGAAAGGATACCATCATCTATGGGGGAAATACAACGTGTTTGGAGATAGATCTCGCAGGAGGAACAAAAATTATTGTCGATGCTGGGACCGGAATTCGTACCCTTGGTGAGGAGCTTGAGTCCCATAGCGATGAGATAGCGCTTTACCTCCTTATTACTCATATACACTGGGATCATGTCTTCGGCTTCCCTTTTTTCCATCCGATCTATAAATCCTCAACGAGAATTTTTGTCGATGGTTACAGACAGTGCATGAAAGGGCTCAGACATAGCTTCGATAATAAGATGGGGGATGGTTTCTTTCCTATTCGCTTTGAAGAACTGAATGCCGACATACAGTTCATTGATACATTGAGCAATGGCTGCCTTGAAATCGATGGCGCTACAATAGATACCGTTCCCCTCCAACATCCGCAAGGAGGCATGGGGTTTCGCTTTCGTGAGGGAGATAAAACCCTTGTCTTTCTCACTGACAACGAGGTCGGTAATGATCATGGATCACTCGATCGGTACGTGGCGTTTTGCGAAGGAGCGGATGTCCTGATCCACGACAGCCACTATACACCCGAGGAGATATCCGGGCACAGGGGCTGGGGGCACTCCGATTACCTTTCAGCCATTGATCTTGCCTTAAAGGCCAACGTCAAGAAGCTCATCCTCTTTCATCATGCCCCCGAAAGAAAGGATAGCGATATGATCAAGATGGTAATTCTGTGTCAGGATATCGTCAAGGAGAAGGCCGCGGCCTTGCAGATAGAAGCAGCAAAGGAAAACTCCGCCTTCGACCTCTCTTAAGCACTACGCATCCATAACGCTTTGTTTCACCTATAACCCTGAAGCGCCATTCGGCCTTGAGCTCATGGTCGAGAGGAAGCGCCAAGGTCATGTGCTACAATGAAAACCTAGCGGCTTGGATGGAGCATTGTATTGGATAAGCCGGAAAGCAGTTCGAATATCCTGTCAGCCAGAGATGGTTCTATTGAGCCCACACCACAAGCCGGTGTAATAAGGGATCTCTCAGCCACCATCTTCCTATCGAGCCCCCAATCATAGAATCTATGGAGCCCTTCTTCCAACCTCCCTTTCAGATCCCCAATGGTCTCTTTGCCGGTAAAGGATACGGTGGGAACCACTCCCCATGCAATAGCCCCGCCATTTAGCAGAAACCGTTTGATATCATTTTTGTAGAGCAAGAAGTAGTCTAAATACTCAACGGCATCAAAACTTACGATATCAATCCCTGTTTCGATAATCATGGACCAGTCCGTATTTCCACAGCAGTGGAGCCCTAGCATGGCATTGCTCCTAGCGCGCAGGTAATCTATAATTTCCGTGATATGGGAGATAACCTCATGCCGTTGTATCGGCGTGAAGGCCGAGCCATATCCGGAAAGGTATGGCTCATCGAGAAAAAGTATTGTGCTTTTGCCTTTTATGGACATTGCCTTCACCAGCCACAATGCCTTGATTGCCAGGCCCTTGACGATTACGTCCATGATCTCGTTCTTGTAAAGGGCGGATCGGCCTGCTGCATCCATCAGGCCTCCTGCAAAGGTAATGGGGCCCGCTATTTGCCCTTTGATATATGGTCCATAGTTGTTAGGATTCTTACGGATCATATCGAGAAGCGTATACAGACCCGATGCGTGCTCGTGATCGATGGCGAAATAATCGATATCCTCTGCCATGAAATGCTCATAAAAGCAGGTGAGTTCATCCTCTTGATTATCCGAGGTGTCCAAATACATGGATCCGCTTTCACGATTCAGTTTCATCAACGGAAGCCCCTGGCTCGCTTGAATAGCCATATCCTCTAAGGGGCTTCGTTTAACGAATTGAGGCCAGAACGGGATATCCGGGCAGAGTTCAAGGATACCTTTACAGGTATCCTCCACATCAAGAAAGGGTACGCTCCCTATGCCTGTGGCCATAAAGTTAAATGCAACATCCATTTATACCCTTTCTAGGTATTCCCTTGTACGTGTGTCTACCTTGACCGTATCGCCGATATTCACAAAGAGCGGAACTTGAATTACTCCTCCCGACTCCAGGGTGGCTGGTTTGGTGCCTCCGGTCACTGTATTTCCCTTAACGCCTGGCTCGGTCTCTACTACCTCGAGCTCAACGAAAGTGGGAATCTCTATATCCACTATCTCTTCATTGTATATCAGCGCTTTGATAGTGGTATTTTCCTTTAAAAAGTTACGATTGTCAGCAAGCTGTTCGGCCGTTATAAAAACTTGATCGAATGTCGCTGTATCCATGAACCAATAATGATCTTTGTCTCGATAGAGGTACTGCATTTCCTTTTCTTGGATGTTGGGCGATGGCACCTTCTCTCCTGCGCGAAATGTCTTCTCCAGTACCTGTCCGGTAAGCATATTCTTTAGCTTTGTTCTCACGAATGCCCCGCCTTTGCCAGGCTTTACGTGTAGAAACTCTATGATGATAAAAGGCTTTCCTTCCAGTTCTATCTTGTGTCCCGTTCTGAAATCCGCTGTTGTATACATGGATATACGTTCTCCTCCTACATAAGCAACTACCCTGCCCTTTGTTGTCCTAAGCCTGGGCCTCCAGAGCATCCGTCTTCCTTTGCTCAACGGCAGCCAGCCACCTTTCCAAAATTCCTAGAAGCTTTAATTTACGTTCTCTTACTGATGGTGCTGTCTCCATTGGCCCCTCGTAAGCTCGCTTTTCCCCTTTGAGTGCAGAGAGTCTGTGCTTGGCTTTCTCATCAGCCGGGAAAGAGGCAACGACCTGTTCATACACCTTAATCGCCTCATCGAGCTCACCCTGCTTGTAATAGAGCTCCGCCAAGGTAGATGTAGGCAAAGCAGATGGTTCTTTTCTCGATTGGCTGATATCTTCCAAAAGATCGGTTGCTTCTTGATCTCCTTGGTTATGTGCCAGGTATAGCTGAAGGGAGCATATTGCATCGTCGATCTTATTTTTCCTTATAGATAAATCAGATAAAAATTTAAAAATAGAGGATAACTCTTTTATTTGTTGAGCTATTTTATTTAATTCCATTTCTGCAAGATCCAGTGATCCTTCATCGAAATAGGTCTCGGCTAACAGCCTTCTCATATGAAGATCGTCCGGATAGATTTCTAGAACCTTTTTGCATGCATGTATCACGGCCCGCGGCTTTCCCTCCTTCTTTAGTGTCTCAACAAGCAGAAGCCTCGCCTTTGGTGTTGCGATCTTGTCAACAACCTCATCGTAAATGTCGTCTAGTCCTGCCATGTTTAACTCCTTTCAAACGTACCGTTTCTTTTGCCACGTTTTCTATTCGCCATGGATAGATCTTGTAATAGTACCACTTTCACCTTCCTTAACCCGATAGATTATTTCGTTTTCCCTGACCAGACCTAGTTCTTTACGGGCGACTGATTCAAAGTATTTCGAGTCCTCTCTCAAACGCCTGATCTCAGATGCAAGAAGCCTGTTTTTGGCCCTCAGATCTTTCAGGATAATGACGTTCTCTTGCTTCTTTGTCTGCATGTTACAGAGATCAAAGAGGCCATGCTGCCCGAAGCTCATCCACACGAACAAGAGGACTGCCACAAGGCAAAGCAATACAGCATATAGTATATACCTCTTTCTCATCCTAAAAGATCTTTTCAGCTTCCCACTGCGCTGCAATCACAATAGTGGTGATCCCAGCCTTTTTGGCTAAATCCATTACCAGGACCACCTGACCGTGCTTCACATCGCGATCGGCCTGCAAAATGAGGTTTGTTTTCGACGGCTGGACAGTTTCCTTGAACCTCCGGAAAAGCTCTGCGAGTTCTATCCTCTCCTTGTTTAGATAATGATTTCCTTCTCGATCAAGTGCTACGACCATAGTGTTAGTCGATGTATCAGATCCCCTTTCCGCAATATGGGGCAATACGATGTCAATACCTGGCATAATCTCGATATGGGAGGTCAACATAAAGAATATAAGCAGCAGAAATACTATGTCGATAAGAGGTGCCATACTTACCCCAAGGCTGATTTCTTCCCTTTTTGGCTGACTAAACCGCATTACCCCTGCATGCTTCCTTCCATAATATCCACGATCCTTATCGAGCTTTCCTCCATTTCAAATATGAGGACCTGGGCTTTTTCTGTAAGGAAGCGATAGGCAACCAAGGTGGGAATCGCAACGAGAAGACCCGTCGCAGTGGTGATTAATGCCTCGGCAATCCCGCCTGCAAGCGGACCAGGGCCTCCCACACCATGGATTGAGATTGCATTGAAGGTTTTTATCATTCCGGAAACAGTACCCAGCAGACCAAGTAAGGGACTTAGATTCGCTATGGTTAGCAAAATCCCCACATTTCTTTCCAGAATGACCCCCTCC
>CAYPNL010000169.1:0-5908 GCA_964412045.1 uncultured Desulfobacteraceae bacterium | reverse complement strand
CGGGGGGTCTGGGTGATCGGGTTTTTATCCACCAGCACCGGACATTGGTAGACCTCTCGTATGGTATCAGTGGTTACTACCTCATCCGGAGAACCGATCCTGTACATCCTTCCCTTCTTCAGAAGAAGCATCCGGTTGCAGTACTGCGCTGCAAGACTTATATCGTGCGAAACAACCATGACGCCAAATCCCTGGATCCGCACCAGGGATGAAATGAGCTCGAAGATTTCCACCTTGTGCCGTATATCCAGCTGCGAGGTCGGTTCATCGAGGAGGATGAATTGGGCCTTCTGGGCCAATGCTCTGGCAATGAGCACCCGCTGCTTTTCGCCCCCTGATAACTCATGTATGGAGCGCCTCTCCAGATCGAGAGTTCCGGTACGCAGCATGGACTCCCGAGCTATTTCCAGATCCTCTTTTTCCTCAAACGGAAAGAGGCCCCTATGGGAAAAACGCCCCATGAGCACGACCTCGAGCACGGAAAAGTTGAATCGAAAGATCGATTCCTGGGGAACCATAGCGATCTGCCTAGCAACCTCATGTCTGCGAAAGCTGGAAATGGGGCGATTCATCAGCAAAACCTCTCCCGTATCCGTCCTGATAAGACCATCCATAATCCTCAAGAGGGTGCTTTTCCCCGATCCATTGGGTCCTATCACACCCACAAGCTCTCCCTTTTTAAGCCCGAAACTGATCCCTGCCAGGCTCCAGTGATTCCCATAGCTGAAGGATATCGACTTCAGGGTCAGTCCTGGTTCCACTGGCTGCCCTTCCTCCTTAAAAGATAGATAAAGAACGGTGCCCCTAAAAAGGCGGTTATCACCCCTACCGGCAACTCGCTAGGAGATATGATCATGCGTGCCACGGTATCCGCGGCCACCAAAAAGACGGCGCCCCCCAGGGCTGAAGCTGGTATCAACAGCCGATGGTCAGGGCCAAGCATCATCCTCATCAGGTGGGGGACGATCAGGCCCACGAACCCGATTATTCCCGAAAAGGCGACCACCACGCCGGTAACCAAGGATATGCCGATGAATGCGACCCACTTTACGAGCTCCACCTCTACGCCCATCTGGAGGGCTGGCTCCTCGCCCCCCACGATGAGGTTGAGGTGCCGCGAGAAGAAATAGATGACCCCTGAAACGATGAGAACGAGCGGGAGGCACACCGAGAACTGGATATACTTGCTCTGCGAAAGATCTCCATACAGCCAGAAGAGCATGGAGTGCAGCCTGCTGTCGCTCGCCGTGGCAATAAAGAACATGATGACCGCTGTAAAAAAGGCGTTGACGATTACCCCGGTGAGCAACAATGTTGACGATTCAAGGCCTCCATGACGGCTGCTGATCCCCAGCACCAACAGGATAGTTGCCAGGGCACTGATAAAGGACAGCAGCGGCACGCCTACACTGAAGCCAAGGCCCAGCACAATGCCTCCTATGGCGCCTATGGCCGCTCCACTCGAGATGCCGAGGATAAAGGGCTCGGCCAGGGGATTCCTCAGAAGGGCCTGAAACACGACCCCGCCAAGGGACAGAGTGAACCCGACGAGACCGGCCAGTAGGATCCTCGGCAATCGAATATTGGCAAGGATCATCGAGGTGGTCTGATCCACGGATCCCATGCCGGCACACCAGTCCAGGATCGTACCCATGGAAACCTTGGCCGGGCCCATGCTCAAGGAGATAAAGGCAACCGCAGCGAGGACTATGGATAAGATAATCCCTATGGAGAGCACCCTCAGGGGAGTGGCGATTTGATCCCTCGTGCCTCTCAATGCCATGGGATCTCCGGATGTGTGAGTTTCGCCATCTCCTCTAAGCCCTCCACGATCCGAGGAGCTGCCCTGTCTATGAGGTCCGAGCTGATCACGTGTACGCGCCCCTTTTGCACTGCCGGTATCGTAGTCCACCGGGACCATTCTCTTCGTGCCCTCTCATACTCCCCGCCCTTTTCCATGGACGATATAATGATCACCTCCGGCCTTCTTCTGATAACCTCCTCCAAACTGAGCCGCGGGTAAGTAATGGGCTGATCCTCTGCCAGATTTCGGCCGCCGGCCAGCTCTATGATGTCGTGGTGTGTCGTGCTGCGATTCACGCTCATGAGGGGCTTGACATTGATCACCAAAAGCACCAAGGGTTTGGTCCTCCCCTGAACCGCCTCTTCGACCCTGGCAACCCTCTTCCGCAGGGAGCCCACGCGTTCCCTCGCACGGTGTGCAATCCCGCAGATATCCCCCACTGCCTCGATGGCCTCAAGGATTTGGCCCACCCTTCGAGGATTCACCACATACACGGGGATTCCGGCCTCCTCCAGCATCTCAACGTCCTCTCTGCTGTTTCCATCGGCCGTTGCAATGACGAGATCAGGATTCAAGGTCACGACCTTTTCCAGGTTTATATCCGTGTAGGTGCCCACCCTGGCTTTTTCCTTGGCTTGTTCCGGAAAATAGCTAAACCGTGTCACGCCCACGAGCCTCGCGTCTAATCCCAGGAAATAGATGATCTCCGTGATGCTGGGCGCCAAGGAAATAATCCTCTCAGGAGCAGCGCTTAACACCACCTTCCTTCCCAACGAATCTCGGAAGGTGGCTGCCCGCACCTCCAAAGGGAAGCAAAGCAGAACGATGAGAAGGAGCAAGAATAAACTCCTTGAAAAATGACATCTGAACCTGGCTTCTTTCATTGCTCAGCAGGTCCTTCTCTTATCAAAGCTTGATGAACTCGTAAAAAGTCTTTCTCCCGGTCATTGCGAGGAACGGAGTGAGGAAGCAATCTAGTGAATTCAATTGCTTACATTGACTGAGATTGCTTCGCTTCGCTCGCAATGACACCGATTTCGATTTTTTACGAGCTTGTCAAGCTTATGATTAACTCAAAAAAAAGTCCTTAAATCCACATGGATTTAAGGACTGCACCCTGTTTCCTTGATCCCTAAATAATCGGCCTCTATCGAGAAAATACCCATCGCGGCAGGTCTTCTGACTCTCCCGGCCTCCTGGCTCGCCTTCCCATTCCGCGCATAGCGGGACAGTGACTTTACTCCTTAAAAAGGATATGCCAGAAAGATAGCTTCCCCCATCGCCTGATAGGGGCCGGGATTACAGCGGCGGGACCGCTCCCGATTTTAACGGGATTCCCTTTTAAACCACTCGGTACCGCTCTTGGTAGATCAAAGACTGATGTATGGCCTTCACGTATGAGAAAACCGAGCTAGAATTTCCTCATCTTCTTTCGGAGTCTTTTTGCTGCCTTTGCCTGCTTCTTCTTCTTCTGCACGCTCGGCTTGTCGTAGAACCTTCTCTCCTTTATCTCTGAGTAGAAGCCCTCTTTTGAAAGTTTCCTCTTGAGATCTCGAATGGCCTTTTCTATTTGATTATTATAGACGGTTACCTTCATGAAATTGACGAAATAATCGCGGACTCACCTCCCTGCCTATTAATCGTATTGTTAAAAAAAGAGACCTGGTCTTCTCCGCTGTTTGATCAGCTAAGAGTTGCCATTATATATAGCGTTGCTCGCTTGTCAATACTTTTATTTTTCTCTCAACGCCTCTCTAATAGAGCTACGGCTTCTATGTGGTAGGTATTGGGGAATAGATCGATCGGCTGGACCACCTTCAGCTCATAGCTTTCCCCTAGGAGCGCGATATCCCTTGCCATGGTGGTGGGGTTGCATGAGATGTAAACGATCCTGTTAGGCAGGAGATGAAGAATATGTTGGATGACCTTCTTATGCATCCCTGTTCTCGGTGGATCGGTGATGATCACATCGGGTTTGCTTATTTGACCGTATGGTAAGTGCTCTGCCTCTCCACACGAAAATGTGCAGTTATCAATCCCATTGAGCTCGCAATTCCGCGCGGCATCTGCTATTGCGCTCTCTGAATTGTCGAATCCGATTATCCTTGATGCACCTGGGGCCAGGAACATCGAAACTATTCCGATTCCACAGTAAAGATCAACCACGGTTTCCTTGCCCGTTAAGGAGGCAAACCCTTGTACCACCTGATAGAGCGCCCCGGAGAGGTACTGATTTGTCTGGAGAAAGGAATGGGTTGATACTCGGAGGCTATAGGGCCCTATCTTTTCCCTCATATACCCATCCCCTATCAACGTGTTCTCCCACTCGCCAACTGCCGTAGCCCCCTTTCTGGTATTGACAGCATTGACCATAGAGATGATCTGACTGAATCGGTCATGAAGCATGGAAGCGAGACCCTGGGCAGGTTCCTGCCGCTCCTCGCTCGTGATGATGTCCACCATCCACTCATGAAAGTGGTGAGAATGCCGTAATACCAGATATCGCCAGAACCCCTGATGGCTTTTGAGCCCATAGGCAGGCATTCCGCTTTGCCTGGCATACCCCTTGACCTCCCGCAATATCTCATTTCCCCTCTCTTCCTGAAGAAGACACCCCTCGATATCTATGACCTTATCAAAGGTCCCTGGTACGTGAAGGCCAAGGGCAAAGCTCTCGTTCCCCGAGTCGCCTGCACCCTCCAGCGGCAATAGCCACCTGTTGTCCGAAAAGGAGAATTCCATCTTGTTTCGATACCCGAATATCCTTGGAGATGGCAAGACCTCATTCATCTTCAACCCAGTGATTCCTGCAATATGAGCGAGGGACTCCGCCACAAATCCCTGCTTATAGGTGAGCTGTTGTTCATAGGCTATGCATTGCCACCTGCAGCCCCCGCAAAAGCTACTATAGGGGCACGGGGCTATGATTCGGTGCGGTGAGGGCTCAAGCAGTTCCTGAATTGTTGCCTCCGCATAATTTTTTTTTGCCTTTACCACCCGTGCGATAAGCCTGTCGCCGGGGACAGCCCCCTCAATGAAAAGGGCCATCCCGTTCATATGGGCGAGTCCCCTGCCGCCGTACACGACCTTCTCTATCTCTACCTCCGCAGTATCTCCCCTCTTGATATCCATTGCCTATTACCTCATACCTACTGATAATTACTCATTTTCCCGCAACTCTTCCATCTTTGTTTCCTTTCCCTTTTATGGTATCGTGCCACAGGGGCAAGGTCAATGCTGAGGTATCCAAACTTCGATCCAACCATAGTCACCGTCGGTCCTCTTCACATACGCTGGTACGGCGTCATGTATATCCTCGGCTTCATGGCTTCTTACCTCTTGGTACGGTATCAGATCAGGAAAAAAGAACTCGGTATTCGCACCGACATCCTCAATGACTTCTTCATGTATTTGGTGCTCGGCCTGATGGTGGGAGCCCGCATCGGATACTGTGTTGCCTATAATCTCCCCTTCTACCTCAACTATCCGCTCAAGGTATTCGCAATCTGGGAGGGAGGGATGTCATTTCACGGAGGCCTGGTAGGCGTCGTTTTAGCTGGGCTCTTCTTCGTGAAGAGATATGGATTCAGCTTCTGGCAATTTGCCGACCTTATCGCCGTCACCGCCCCTATAGGGCTGGGTCTCGGAAGGCTTGGAAATTTTCTCAACGCCGAACTCTACGGCAGGGTAAGCACCCTTCCTTGGGCAATGGTATTCCCTTCGGCAGGAGATCTCCCCAGGCATCCCTCGCAACTTTATGAATGTCTCCTCGAGGGTGTGCTCCTTTTCATTATCCTGTGGCGGCTAAAGGATCGCCCACTGAGAAAAGGAACCCTTTTCTGTCTATTCCTCTTCCTTTATAGCATCTTTCGGTTCTTTATCGAATTCTTCAGGGAACCCGACCCACAGCTTGGATTTCTCTTCTCCTTCGTAACCATGGGCCAGATTCTTTCTATCCTAACAGCTGCACTCGGTATCCTCCTCTGGCACCTTAGGCCAAAGAACTAGCTCTTGAGTCGAAGTCTTTGTGAGCCATCAGAAGCCGCCTATTTCCCCGAATCCTAAAAGCGAGAATTTGACCATAATCCTCTGGTCCTCATCCAG
>CAYPNL010000168.1:0-3299 GCA_964412045.1 uncultured Desulfobacteraceae bacterium | reverse complement strand
AGGCGCTATTTGAAACAACTCCTGAGCCGCAATAAGGGGAAGATAAAAGAATCCGCCCATGAGGCCGGCATCACTACCCGTCAACTGCACAAATTGATGTTACGATATACTCTCAGGAAAGAGGAGTTTAAAGAGCATCTTGGTTGAGCGGGTTTCCGTTCTTAGTCCCGGTTTAAACCTAATCCTTTAACCCTGACCCCTGAGCCCTGAGCCCTGACCCCTGAGCCCTGAGCCCTGACCCCTGAGCCACGTATTTTAGATAGTATCATATCCAGGAATACAAAGGAGATCATGCTTAATCCTTTGTGAAGATACCCTTGCGAGGATTGAGTGACGGCAGATCGCTTTTTCCCTGTGGACTCACCGATTCGGAATTGAAGGTTCTTATTTATAAAAAATCAGAACTGAATATTCCTATTTCTGTTTTCTTTATTATTTCAACCTATTAACCTCCTCTTGTCGCCCTTTCCCCCTGTCGCTTTTTCCTTGTCCGCCCCCCGTAAGAACTACCAGTTCGTTTCTGAAAAGCCTTATATGAAATAAACCTATAAATATCAGTATGTTATAAACTTGGTATAACAATTGCTTACTAAAGGCGAAATCGGTAACCCCGTATAAGGAGGGAGAAGATGTCTTGGAACTTTTGGAAAAAGAGGCCAGAAAGGGTCGACCTATCAAAGGAAAAGGAAGAAAAATTGTCCAAACCGCAGGACATCCCAGAGGCGGTGGGCAGGTATCTGGTGGTGGATCTGGGCAAGGACCCTGACTGGGTTTGGCGCCTCAGGAGCGTGGTGCGCCGGCAGGCGGAGAAATACCGCTACGATGTCCGGGTTTTTGATGAGATCCAGACAGGGGCAAGAGGGGTAAAAATTAAAGATTATACCACCTTCGATGAGCACCCAGACTTGATCCTATTCGAGGGATGGTACGATAAAAGATCCCACAGGGCGAACATTCAAGAGAACTTAGTGCCCACCCCGAAGGCTGCCTGATTTTGCTGAAACGACCAGGAGATTTGACTCTTTACAGACAGGAGGATGAGACATGCTTGAAGACACGTTTGATGCAGAGGACTTAGAGCCTCCAGGTAGACCCAGGGGGCTCAAGACTTGGAAGGCAGACAGGGCCGTTAACTACCCTTTCCCACACACAGGCTTAAGAGACAATCTTGCTCGCGTTACGTCTTATATTCAAGAAATCCCCTCACGCTCTCGCACCGCATTATTTCTCAAGCAATTTTTCCACGGTGCATCCCTTGACGATTGGAACGATTGGAGGTGGCAGCTTCGTCACCGAATTGTGGACATCGATACCCTGGGTCGTTTCCTTCATCTTTCCGATGACGAGAGGAGGATTGGCGCCCGCGGCACCAAAGGGTTCCCCATGGCAATCACGCCGTACTATGCAAGCCTGCTCGATCCGGAAGATCCGTTCCAACCACTCCGCAGAACAGTGGTGCCTGTGAGCGCAGAGGTTGTGTATTCTCCCGGTGAGGCGAGAGACCCGCTCGGCGAGGACCACGACAGTCCGGTTCCGGGGATCGTGCATCGATATCCGGATCGGGTCCTTTTCCTGGTCACGGATTTCTGTTCTACGTATTGCCGGTACTGCACCCGCTCGCGCCTTGTAGGCAGAGGCAAGAAAGGCCACTCCGCTATTGCCCGGTGGGAACGGGCAATCGCCTATATCGAGTCGAACCAGTCGGTGCGCGATGTACTCATTTCAGGCGGAGATCCCTTGACGCTCCCCGACGAAAGACTGGAATGGCTTATCTCACGATTGCGCAGGATACGACACGTAGAATTCTTGAGAATCGGGACCAAGGCCCCCGTGGTTTTGCCGCAGCGCATCACTTCCGGTCTAACCCGCGTGCTCAAACGATATCACCCGCTCTGGATGAGTATCCACTTTACTCATCCGGACGAGTTGACGCCCGAGGTGCAGGAAGCATGTGCACGCCTAGCAGACGCCGGTATTCCGCTCGGGAGCCAGACCGTTCTTCTCGCTGGGGTCAATGACGATCTGGATACTATGAAACGCTTAATGCATGGGCTTCTTACAATAAGGGTCAGGCCGTACTACCTCTATCAATGCGACCCGATCGTGGGTTCCGCCCATTTCAGGACACCAGTGAAAAAAGGCATCGAGATCATCAGCGGGCTCCGCGGCTACACGACCGGCTACGCAGTGCCAACCTACGTGATTGATGCCCCTGGAGGCGGCGGGAAGATCCCCATCTTTCCAGAATCTATGGTCGGACGGGATGGCGATGATCTCTTGATCAGCAATTACCAGAACGGTGTCTACCGGTATCCGGATCCGGGAAGTAGGCTCGGTGAGCAAGGTCCACGAAAGCCGGTAACGAACTAACAGCAGAGGCGATTATGCGTATAGGGATTACCTATGACCTGAGGGTTGAGTACCTCGCTGCAGGGTTCAGCGAAGAGGAAACAGCGGAATTTGACCGTGAAGACACTATTGCGGCCATAGAGAAGGCCCTTGAGGATCTGGGGTATGAGACTGATCGAATCGGCAATGTCAGAAACCTTACCTCCCGTCTGGCTGCAGGGGAGCGCTGGGATATGGTGTTCAATATTGCGGAGGGCTTAGGAGGCTTTGGCCGTGAGGCCCAGGTACCCGCATTGCTGGAAGCCTTTCATATGCCCTACACCTTCTCAGACCCTCTCGTGCTCTCTATCGCGCTCCATAAGGCGATGACCAAACGGGTGGTTAGAGATCTCGGAATCCCCACACCGGATTTCTTCCTGGTTGAACAAGCATCGGATCTCGAGAAAATCAATCTTCCCCTTCCCCTTTTTGCCAAACCGGTGGCGGAGGGGACCAGCAAGGGGATTACCGCGGCATCCAAGATAACGAGCCAGAGCCAGCTCGTATCCACCTGTATGCACGTATTGCTCACCTTTAATCAGCCGGTGCTTGTTGAAAGTTTTCTTCCAGGCAGGGAGTTCACCGTCGGGATCCTCGGCACAGGCGATGACGCGGCGGTCTTGGGGGTCATGGAGGTTATCCTCAGGGAACATGCCGAACCTGGTGTGTATTCTTTCCAGAATAAGGAGCACTATGAAGAGCTCGTAGAATATGGTCCGGCAACGGACCTTACGGCGGCGAAGGCCGGGGAGATCGCCCTTGCGGCATGGAGAGGCATTGGATGCAGGGATGCGGGAAGGGTGGATATACGCCTCGATATGAACGGGATCCCCAACTTTATGGAGGTTAACCCTTTGGCAGGACTCCATCCCCACCATTCAGATCTGTGCATCATCGCACGGATGAAGGGT
>CAYPNL010000167.1:0-2141 GCA_964412045.1 uncultured Desulfobacteraceae bacterium | reverse complement strand
AGGTCATCCTTCGGAATCAAGAGCTCCTCCTTCCTTGTCCCAGAACGATTGATATCAAGGGCAGGAAATATTCTCCTATCACTCAGCTTTCTATCAAGGTTGATTTCCATATTCCCGGTACCCTTGAACTCCTCAAAGATCACCTCGTCCATTCTGCTCCCCGTATCAATGAGGGCGGTCGCGATGATCGTGAGGCTTCCCCCCTCCTCGATGTTTCTGGCAGCGCCGAAAAACCTCTTGGGCCGATGGAGGGCATTTGAATCAACTCCTCCAGAGAGGATCTTACCGCTCGGCGGAACTACCGTGTTGTATGCCCTTGCAAGACGCGTGATGCTGTCCAAGAGAATCAGCACATCCTTTTTGTGCTCTGTCAATCTCTTGGCTTTCTCCAAAACCATCTCAGCAACCTGCACGTGCCGCTGGGGCGGCTCATCAAAGGTCGAGCTGATCACCTCTGCCTTGACCGATCTAGCCATATCGGTAACCTCTTCTGGACGCTCATCGATCAGAAGGACAATCTTGTATATATCGGGATGATTGACAGTCACCGCATTTGCAATGTCCTTGAGGAGCATCGTCTTTCCCGCCCTCGGTGGAGACACAATCAATCCCCTTTGCCCTTTGCCAAGAGGCGTTAAAAGATCCAAAATCCTCGTACAGAGATTATCGAGGTCAGTTTCCAGCTTGATTCGCTCGGTGGGATAGAGGGGGGTCAAGTTATCGAAGAGTATCTTGTCCGCCGCTACTTCCGGTGCTTCAAAGTTGATATTCTCAACCTTCAGCAGTGCAAAGTACCGCTCCCCGTCCTTTGGCGGTCTAATCTGCCCTGAAACCGTATCCCCTGTTTTCAGCATGAACCGCCGTATCTGAGATGGCGACACGTACATATCGTCAGGACCAGGGAGATAATTGGAGTCGGGTGAGCGGAGAAACCCGAAACCATCGGGCAGGATCTCCAGCACGCCTTCTCCGTTTATGACGCCATTCTGCTCAGTCTGGGCCTGTAAGATGGAGAAAATGAGATCCTGCCTTCGCATATCAGTGGCTTCGCCTATATTGAAGGATCTCGCCACGGTTATCAGCTCGCTGATATTCTTCTTCTTAAGTTCAACCAAATTCATCGTTTTTCCCGCCTCTAATAATCACGAAATACTCGTAGCCTTTTGCCGTTTTCAATCTGTTACGGATAAAACCATACACCCCTCACCGGAGCCCTCCATGACACCTCTATTATTTCTTGAAAGGTATGGCAATCGCTGATTGTTTAGTAGACCTTTATGATGAATACCTAAAATATAAGAGAGCGAGGAATGCGTTTTGCGGATTTATCATTACTCGATTACTATTATAAACCTCACTATGCCTATGTCAAGGGATTTTACCACATTTTTATCCTCTGCCGGGCTTTACCGCACAAAGCCATGCAATAAGATTCTCCATATCCGGGTAAAGGGGAGCCTTGAACTCCACATACCGCTTTGACTCGGGATGAATAAATCCCAGCATCTCAGCGTGGAGCATCTGCCTTCCGGCCAAGGTCAGTGCCTTTCGCATCGTCGCATCTTGCTGCCTCCACCACCTCTTACCATATCCATAGGTCCTATCACCGAGCACCGGATAGCCCATGTACGCAAGGTGAACTCGTATTTGATGAGTTCTTCCTGTATGGATCACCACCCTGAGGAGCGATACATCCAACGGAAAGGCAGATATAACCTCCCATTCTGTTATCGCACTTCTGCCGTTGACCAGGGAGACGCTCATCTCCTCCCTCTTTACCGGATGCCTGCCAATTGGCAGATCCATGAAGCCACGGTTTCCTTCCGGCCTTCCGTGAACCAGGGCCAGGTATCTTTTCCTAACCTCCCTTTTCTTGAATTGATCGGTCAAAAAATGATGAGCCCAATCATCCTTCGCTATCACCATAACTCCTGAGGTATCCTTATCCAGCCTGTGAACGATACCAGGCCGCAGACCCATGCCAAGGGAAGGCAGATGAGCGAATCTCTGTAAAAGGCCATGAACTAATGTTGCTCCTCGGTGGCCGGCACATGGATGAACAACCAAGCCCGGCGGCTTGTTGACAACCACAATGGAATCATCTTCGTGAAGGAGATCGAACTCCACGTCTTCAGATTCCA
>CAYPNL010000166.1:0-7718 GCA_964412045.1 uncultured Desulfobacteraceae bacterium | reverse complement strand
TTCTTCCTCGGTGTAATGATCCTCAAGGAATGTCTGTATCTCCATACGCCCTTTCCAACAGCCGATTATCCACCTGCAGGGAAGCATGTTGTTCTCGGTGCGGCAGAAAAGAAAGTTCACCTCGCCCCCTATCCTGGGGCATCGAATCATGGTGTTGTCGTATTGTTCGATCAACCTGTCTAGCCTTTTTCTCCCTCACCCAAACCCTCCCCCTTCAAGGGGGAGGGCGGGTTGGGGGTGTTTTCCGCCTTAATTAGCAAGTTCAAGCCGGTACCTTGGGAAGTTCCGCCTGCGCCTTCTTTACCTCATCCTCAGGATACGCATAGTCTACAAGTTTACCGGAAAGGAATCGATCATAGGCAGCCAGATCAAAGTGTCCATGCCCACTATGTGCTATCAGAATTGTTTTGGCCTCACCGGATTCTTTACATTTGAGTGCCTCGTCCATAGCTACCTTCAGGTTGTGGCATGGCTCCGGACCACTGATAATGCCCTCGGTGCGGGCAAACTTCACCCCAGCCTCAAAGGTTGCAATCTGAGGCACGGCTTTCGCTTCAACAAAGCCTAGTTCGTAGAGGTGGCATATGATGGGCGCCATTCCATGATAACGAAGCCCTCCTGCATGAACCGGAGGCGGGATAAACCCGTGACCCAAGGTATGCATCTTGAGAAGGGGCGTCATGCCGACTGCGTCACCAAAATCATAGGCATAGAGTCCTTTCGTCACGCTGGGACAGCTTTCCGGTTCGCAACAGATGATGCGCATATCGGGCTTTGCTCCACTGATTTTGTCCCTGACCCAGGGCAGGAATTGCCCGCCGAAGTTTGAGCCGCCCCCGATGTTGCCGACAATAATATCAGGGTAGGCATCCGCCATCTCCATTTGTTTCCGGGCCTCTTCCCCCTGGATGGTCTGGTGAAGCAAGACATGGTTGAGCACGCTTCCCAGAGAATAGTGGGTATCATCACGACTCACCGCCTCTTCCACAGCTTCACTAATAGCGAGCCCCAGGCTGCCTGGACAGTCAGGCCATTTCGCCAGCATGTCTCGGCCTGCTTTAGTTTCAGGGCTGGGGCTGGGGATACACGTAGCGCCCCATGTCTCCATTGCAATGCGGCGGTATGGTTTTTGATCGTAGCTGATCCTGACCATATAAACCTTGATCTCAACATTGAAAAACGCACCGGACATACTCAGGGCACTGCCCCACTGGCCGGCGCCGGTCTCCGTGGTGATGCGCCTGATGCCCTCTTTCATGTTGTAATAACATTGAGCCACGGCAGTATTGGGCTTGTGGCTTCCGGCCTGATTTGTGCCTTCATATTTAAAGAAGATCTTCGCCGGTGTATCCAGAGCCTTCTCCAACCGGTATGCCCTATGCAATCGGGTAGGTCTCCAGGTTCGGTAAACCTCCTGCAGCTCCTCGGGGATTTCGATCCATCGCTCGGTGCTTACTTCCTGTTTGATAAGCTCCATGGGAAACAGTGGAGCTAGATCATCGGGTGTTAACGGTTTTCCTGTTCCCGGATGTAAATGCGGTGGCAGAGGCTTTGGCAGATCAGCCTGAATGTTATACCAATGAGTCGGCATGTCTTTCTGGTCAAGGTCGTAGATTGTCTTTTCCATTTCGTTCCCCCCTTAGTAGTTGTTTCGGTTGTTTGACCCCCAACGGGTACTGCAAGCATGACATCAAAGATAAAAATTCACCTCCTTTATGTTATTGCCCCACTCGGGGATTAAGAGAAAAACCCTCGCCTTCCTGACCGCCACCTGCCCGCCATTAGCTGCGCTTCAGGCGCTGGCAGGCGGGTGCAAGACGCAAGGCGACCCGCCCGGCATCGCGAAACTCCAGCCGAGGCTGGCCGGGGCAGGCGGGTAGGCGAAGACTTTCGTATACCCCAAGGACAGGAAAAAACGCAGAATATCGAATATTGTATAGTCTTGATGACGGTCAATCGTTTGGTCTAGAGCTCAATTCTTCTTACCGAGAAGACATCCTCGAGACCCTGCAATATCTCAAGAACCTCGTCATTCACCGTGACGCTGGTCGCCAAAAAAATCACATTTTGCTTCTCTTCCTTTTCCTCACCAACCGCCATCCGGCTGATATTCACGTTGTGCTTTCCTAATGTGCTCGTAATCTTGCCGATCACACCCGGCCTATCCACATTATTGATGAGGAGGTTGTGCCCTTCGGGAATAGCTTCGAGGTGAAAATCATTAATCCGTACGATCCTGAGGAATTTATTGCCGAATATGGTTCCCGAGACAACCTTGTCCCCTTCAGAGATCTTGACCGTGAGCTTGATGAGGCTTGAAAAATCTTCCGATGTTATAGTCTTAGATTCCACCACCCGTATCTCCCGTTCGGCAGCTATGAGCGATGCATTGACATAGTTCACTTCATCTTGGAGGATTGGGGTGAGGAGCCCTTTGAGTGCTGCGGTGGTTAAAGGAGTTACATCGTAGGTGGCGATCATTCCGAAATAATTCAAATGAACCTCTAGGATCGGGCTATCGGAGAGCTGGGTCTGAAGGGATCCCATCCTTTCGGCCAGCACAGCATAAGGCCTTAAGGTGGTAATCAACTCAGGGCTGATGCTCGGGACATTCACCGCATTCTTCACCGAGCCATACATGAGATAGTCGACGACCTGTTCCGCAATGTCCTTCGATACCTTGTCTTGCGCCTCTCTTGTGGATGCTCCGAGGTGGGGCGTACATATAAAGTTCGGGAGACTCATGAGCTTAATTTCGCCTGGCGGCTCTTTGCTGAAGACATCCAAGGCAGCGCCCGCAAGATGGCCTGATTTCAGGGCATCGTAAAGATCATCTTCATTGATGATGTTTCCCCGGGCACAGTTGATAAGCATTGCCCCGTGCTTCATGCGTGAGATCGTCTTCTTGTTTATGATATTGTTCGTTTCACTCGTGAGGGGAGTATGAATAGTGATGTAATCGGATTGATGCAGAAGCTCATCAAAGGAAACGGGCACTATATTCATTTTTTCAATGGTATCAGGCTTGATATAGGGATCATAGGCGACCACATTCATCAGCAGACCCCTTGCCCTCTCCGCAACGAGCCGTCCAATTTTACCAAGCCCGATTATGCCTAGTGTCTTGTTAAAAATTTCCCAGCCCTCAAATTGTTTCTTTTCCCACCTTCCCAGTTTGAGAGATGAAGTGGCCTGCGGAATATTTCGCGACAGAGACAGGATCATTGCAATGGTGTGCTCTGCTGCGGTAATGGTGTTGCCCTCTGGTGTATTCATTACCACAATCCCTTTTTTGCTTGCAGCGTGGATATCCACGTTGTCTAAGCCTATCCCGGCGCGGCCAATGACCTTGAGATTTCGGGCCTCCTTGATGACATCGGCAGTAACCTTGGTTGCGCTTCTGATAACAAGCGCATCGTAGTCTTTAATGACACGCTTCAGTTCTTCAGCAGGAAGGTTGTCCTTCACATCGACCTCAATGTCTGGGCTCTGCTGCAATATCTCAATACCAGCGTGCGATAGAGAGTCACTCACGAGAACCTTCATTGGGCTCTTTGCCTCGCATTTGAAAAATAAAAAGCTTTTACGTGCAACACGTACCTATATAGTCGACATAATAAAGGTTAACAATGCGCCCATAAAATCGCGAAGCGATTTTATGGGCTTGAATATCATGAGTGGAGAAAAAGATACAGCAGTTTATGAGATACATCGATGTGACATTCGACGAGAATCATGAATATTTTCACCATCAAAGAAAGGTTGAAAAAGATGATTCCCTAAGGAGTTAACCCTATCTACTTAGGAATGCTAAAGATTCCATCCTGTTTGCTTTTCACTCCCTACCTGATACGATACTCCCTGTCAAGATATTTTTCGTCTAACGTGTGAGCAAAGCAAGTTCCTATCCTGATCACCGGGATCATGCACTGCTTTTTTTCAAGAGGTATGGATAAAGAGAGGAGATACCCATACCCCTAACTTTGACGTTATCCTGGAAAGATGGACGTAATTCCTTGATAAAGTCTTGAGGGCGAGGTATGTTATACAAAAATCTCATGGCAAGACATGTTCGCAGCTTATCTATTATTTCAACACGAGATCTTATGCGCTACCCTTTATACCTCGAAGATCGAACCCGAATCGAAGAGGAATGGCCATGAAACCTATTGGTATTGGCTTTAGGTAAGGAGTGATGCCATGGACATTACGGATAAAAAAGCTTTGGTACTTGGAGGCACGGGCCTTATCGCCAGTCATGTCACGGATGGGCTGATCAGGGAAGGATGCGGGCATATCACGTTGTTTGCCAATAAATCAAAGAAGGAGGATGGGATTATCGCGGCGATAAAGGCGCGATACAAGGGCCATCCGATTGAATCCATGCAAAGAAATCTCATGCTGGATCCGTACATAAGCAAAGAGAAGCCCGATCTAAGGGCTTCTTTTTTATTGAAGCTCATAAAGGGGGAGAAACCGGACATCATTGTCGATGGAATCAATACGGCAACGATTTTCTCCAACCAAGGGCTCGATTGGCTCATCCGATACTATCTTATTATCTTTAATGCCATCAAGGATTTGAGGGAGCAGACTCAGGATACGCGACCTCAGATATATTGTAAGCTTGGCACAACCGGTCTTGGGGGCATGGGCTTAAATCTGCCGTATACCCATGAACAGTATACCTCTGAGTTCATGGTGCGCAAGGCCGCGCTTTCCGGAGCCCAGACAGCGCTGCTCCTTTTGATGGGAAGATCCCCCCATGCTCCGATTATTAAGGAGGTCAAGCCGGCTGCGGCCGTGTTTCGCAACAGCATTGAGTATGATCAAAAGAAAAAAATGGTGTTTATCGATGGCGGCGAGAGCGGGCCTTATTCCTGTGAGGAGTTTTCCCTCATCACCAGCCTCGGACAGATGGGGTTCATCACAGCAGAGGAAGTTGCCGAGAAGATTATCCTGAAGATCAAGGGCGATCCCACCGGGCACGACGTGGTGAGCAGCCTCAACAGAGCGCTAATCAAGCCCTCATACAAGGCAGGGGTCATCAGGGAGCATCTCTTGAAAAAGGCTCGACAGCTTATGGCTGAAGAGGATATTCCGAGCATTGCCTATGGGTATCTCGGGCCTCTTGATATCTCAAAGAAATTATTCGAGGTGGCGCTCATCATCAAATCGACTGAAACAGGGAAGCTTACTGGGGTATCGGCACGGGAAATACGGGATACTATCATTGCCTTTCTCAAGGGTAATCAGCGTGTTTTGCGCGAGATAGCCGCATTGAATCTATCGATAAGCCTGCCGAAGAATGTGAACTACTCAGGGGGATTAAAGCCCTTTGAACCAGGTGAAGGTAGCCAAATTTCTATCGATTTAAGCGATAAGAATATCAAGGCGTGGCAAAAGATCATCCAGATGTACCTCCAGCAACAGACTGCTATCTCAAACAAGGAGCTTTCAGCCGGGGAGATCGTCGGCCTGTATTTCAAACTTCAGGACAGGAGAAGGATGGAAGAGAAGGACTAACTCATTCATTCCCGGGGATAGGACTCTGTATCCTCAATCCATATCATGGTCTTTTTCTCCTTTCACAATTCTTAAATCCGGCCGTTGAGATTCTTTCTTCTTTTTTTCGGATTCCCTTCGAGCCATAGTCTCCTTCACCATTCTCATTTGCCACGTATCCCAGGATTCATCCTTCCTTTTATCGATGTAGTGTAACAGTTCGTTTATGTCCTTCTGGGTGAAAAAAGGCTCACCCTTCCTGTACCTGGGGTTGATATCGGGAAGTAGTTCGGGATTGAGCGCCCTTTTCTTCATGCGGAGATATTGTTGGATAAGCGGGGACGGGAGCTTGGTGATCGCAGCTACTTCATCGATGCTATAGAGTATCTTGGAGGCCACGATAAAAACCTATATGTATATATTTCAATATAATAGAGAATTAAATTAAAGTGATGATTTATTTTTTTATACGAACCCTGATTGCTTTAATTCCAAAGAGAGGAAAACGTCTAACCTTTTCGCCGGATCTTGCAGCCGATCGCTTTTAGATTAGGGGTTCCGAACTCTTTACCCAGTATATCGGTGGAGGTAAGGATATTTAAGTTCGATCTCTCCCAACCAAAAAGGGATTCAGGCCCTGCCTCAGGGAACCACCAACCATGGGAGGCATTAACTACCCTCGGATCAACAATATCCGTGATGTGCGCGAACTGGTTTATCTTACCGAATCTGGTTTCAATATCAATCTCATCTCCTTCTTTGATCCCATATTTCTCAGCAGTTAAGGGATGCAGTTCAGCCTTGGGGTGAGGCCTCTTTTCCCTCAACCTTTGAACCCATCGGTAGGAAGAATGAAGGTAATACTGACTTTTTGAGCTGGTCAGCACAAGGGGATAGCCGGAACCATTTTCTTCAGGGAGGCCGTCAAAGAGAGGCAAAGGAGGCAGGCCAAATTTCTCTGCCTGGCTCAAGACCAGCTCCACCTTGCCGGTAGGGGTTCTAAATCCTTTCTCCGCATATTTTTTAAATGCATCAGGGCCTTTGAGATAGCCCCGTTCGGAAAACTCCTTGAAGGTGAGCCCGGCCGGCCGCAGCACTTCTTCTAAGAGCCGATTGTAGTCATCATACCACTGCTCCGGACCAGTCATGGCCTTGCCTAGCTCATTTAAGATCTTGATATCAGGCCAGCACTCTTCCGGAGGATCAACCACCTTTGGTCTCGCCAGGATATAGCCGTGGCCAAGACCATAGTGGCCTATGTCGTTAAATTCAAACTGTGTTGCAGCCGGGAGCACTATATCCGCAAGGGCGGCAGTAGGAGTCATGAAGATATCAGCTACGGCGAGGAACTCCAGCTTCATCAATGCATTATAGGTCTGACGGCTATCAGCATAGGAGAGCATGGGATTCGCACACTGGATATATGCCCCTTTGACCGGATAGGGATCATGCTCCAATACCGCCTTTTTAAAGTACGCCGGAGGAACGGTCATGAGCCGGGGTATGGTATGGCTATAAGCATGGATCATCTCCTTTCTCTTGGAGGGAAGGAGTTCTCCTTTAGCAAAGCTTCCCAAGCCCAGAATATTTGGTTCATTGGCCTGGATATTTCCTCCCGGAACATCCAGATTCCCGGTTACAGCCATCAGACAGATAAGAGCCCTTGTGGCATGAAAGGTATTGACGGTATGTTCAATAGGATTGCCCCACTGGATGGCAGCGGGAGGAGAGGTAGCATAAAACCGTGCAGCTTCTCGGGTGAGGTCTGGATCCACCCAGGTAACCTCGGACATATGTTCCGGCGTATACTGCTTCACGTGATCTGCAAGAGCATCGAAGCCATACGTCCAGTCCTCAACAAATTCCCTGTCGTAGAGCTCTTCCTCTATGATTACGTTCAGGAATGAAAGCGCCAGGGCATGGTCCGTTCCAGGCCTCAATTGGAGCCAGTACCGTGCTTTTTTGGCAAGGTCTATCTTTCGAGGATCGATGACGATGAGTTCGGTGTCCTGTTTGAGCTGATTAGTGAGAAGCGTATTGATCTCCCCCTCTTCATTTGTGGAGGTGATGTTGCTCGCCCAGAGGACGACCACCTTGCTGGGCTGGTGAAAATCGGCAACCGGGTAGAAACCGCACGTATGGACCCCCGTTATCTCTCTCGGCGCATGACATACATCCTGGAGGCCGACAATATTAGGTGTGCCGAAGACATT
>CAYPNL010000165.1:0-7805 GCA_964412045.1 uncultured Desulfobacteraceae bacterium | reverse complement strand
CTTTGATAATCATGTTTCTCGCAACGGGAATTCTGGCCGGTCCCTCATGTTTGCGAATCATAAAAAGCTATGATCAGATCGAGTTGCTGGCACATATTGGCATTGCGCTTCTGCTTTTTATCGTCGGCCTCAAGCTGGATTTACATCTGATCCGCACAACCGGCCCTGTCGCTTTGGCTACAGGCCTGGGACAAATCATTTTTACCTCAATAATCGGGTTTATAATAGCCATAGCCCTGAAGATGTCTTTTCTCACCGCAGCCTATGTGGCTGTAGCACTTACTTTTTCAAGTACGATTATTATTGTAAAGCTCCTGTCTGACAAAAAAGAAATCGATTCTCTCCATGGTCAGATAGCGATCGGCTTTCTGATTGTTCAAGATATCGCTGCAATTCTGGCCTTGGTCGGCCTGACCACCGTCGGATCATCAGTTGCTGAAGAAGGGTCGGTTTATGTCTCAACACTGATCACTGCATCGAAAGGTTTGGGGCTGTTAGGGGTTGTCGCTCTGCTTATGAAATATATTCTCCCACGCCTGACCAAACGTATCGCTTACTCTTTAGAATTGTTGACCCTTTTCGCAATTGCATGGGCGGTTTTACTCAGCGCAGCCAGTGAGTTGCTCGGGTTTAGCAAAGAAGTAGGAGCGTTTCTTGCCGGAGTATCGCTGGCATCCACTGATTACCGTGATTCTATTGGAGCGCGCCTTACAAGTCTCCGTGATTTCCTTCTCTTGTTTTTCTTTATTGACCTTGGAGCGCGTTTGGATTGGTCCACGGTGGGCTCTCAGGTGGGTGCGTCGGTTCTGTTCTCTCTCTTTGTGCTCATCGGCAACCCGCTGATTGTTGTCGTTATTATGGGGGTCATGGGATACCGGCGGCGTACAGGATTTCTGGCCGGGCTAACAGTGGCTCAGATCAGTGAGTTTTCTCTTATCGTGGCAGCTCTGGGGCTGAGTATCGGGCACATCACGAATGAAACCGTTGGGCTGATAACGCTCGTTGGGGTTGTGACGATTTCCATCTCCACATACATGATCCTCTACTCTGGTCAGCTTTACCGCCTTCTGTCCGTTCCTTTGAAGGTGTTTGAGAGGCGTGATCCGTACCGGGAAGTCGCCATGGACAGCCTTAAAGAAACGGCAGCGGTAGATGCGATTTTGGTGGGTTTGGGCAACTATGGAACCGGACTTGCAGAATACCTTTTACAGCGGGATAAAGCCATAGTAGGGGTTGATTTCGATCCCGGTGTTCTGAACAGATGGCGTGAACGAGAAGTGCCTGTTCTCTATGGGGATATGGCTGACCCGGAGATGCATGAGCACTTGCCGCTCAATACGGTGCGATGGGTGATCAGTACCGTCCGTTCAAAAGAGATGAATTTGGCCCTTGTTCACCATCTCAAACAAAAGGGATACGATGGCAAAATCGCTTTGACAGCCACGAATGATGAAGAAGCCGATGTGTTTGAGAATGCAGGCGCCCACCTAGTTTTTCGACCATTTACCGACGCAGCAGAACAAGCGGCCGATGCTTTAACCTATGCACTGGACTTCTTGCCGGAACATATTAATTGGCCTATTTCGTTTCTTGAAGTGCGTATTCGGTCGGATGCTTCTGCGGCTGGGCAGACGATTAGAGATATTCCATTACGATCGATGACGGGAGTATCAATACTGGCTGTCAGCCGGGGCGGGCAGGTTCATTACGACCCAGAGCCGGGTTTCAGGATCTTTCCAAGGGACCGTCTGCTCATCATGGGGCCTCCGGGCAGGTTAAAGGACGCCGAAAAGGTGCTCAATCAACTTGAAATGAGAAGAGATACGGAGGATGGAGATCGTTTTGAAATCGCAGAAGTCAGGGTTGCGGATGATTCGAAACTTTCAGGCCAAACGCTGGCGGATCTCAGTTTTCGTCAAAAGTATGGGGTCACTTTGGTTGGAATCCGGCGAGGCAAAGACCAGATTGCGACCGTAAATCCGGCAGAGCAATTATTGGCCGGGGATTGCCTGATTCTTATTGGAACCACCGGGGCAGTCAGAAATTTGAAGAAGCAGGAACCACTATAGGTGCTATCAGAAGGCAGCCAAAACATGGTTCGCTAAAATTGCAACGGGGTCTACTCCTTCTTCTTCCCTTTGATCCGAGCTATCTCTTTGAGGATGCCTTCCACCTGGTCCAGTTCTTTCCCGTATGCAGCCCAATTGCCCTCACGCAGGTACTCCTTGGCCTTGGTATAGTGTTCCAATGCCAACGGACCAAGGTTATAGAGGTCTAAGATTTCAGGCATAGGGGCGAAATCCACCTCCGTGGCTGGGGAAACCTGCTCCCCTAACACTGCGAGTATGGCCGTATCAAGATCTTTCTCCATGACAAGCCGATTGCCGAAGGCGACGATAACACGTTTCAACTCGGGCAGGGAAGCGGCCTTTGATCTGTCCACCCCTGAGATAGGAGCGGTTTCCTTTGTTTGAGATCTCCCGAATCCCCTGGGTTGAGCCTGGGTTGCTTGGGCCGCCTCACTCTCTTCTTGTTTGGCCTCTAGGTACACCGGTTCTACGTAGATGAATGTGTCTTCAATAGGAATGACGAGAAGGTCGCCTCTGATCACCCTGGAACCTCTCTGGCCCCACAGAGTCAGCTCGCGGGCTATCTCGGTTTGCTGATTCACCCTCGCTTCAATCTGCATCGGCCCATAGACCAGTTTCTCCTTGGGTAACTTGTAGATTAATAGATTTCCGTAATCGGGCAGGTCATTTCTGGCTGCCAGCCAGCCGATCATGTTATCCTTTTTAGAAGGGGTGAAGGGGAGCATCAGGAGGAATTCCTCTTTATCCTCTCCAGGTAGTTTTATAACCACATAGTATGGCTTCATTTCGTGCCGGTCTACACCGTATATCTCATCCGGGATCTGCCAGAGGTCTTCCTGGTTGTAGAAGACCTGGACATCCTCCATGTGATAGGTTCTGTACGTATCTACCTGGATTTCAAAGAGGTCCTTGGGATACCGGATATGCCTTTTCAAGCCTGCGGGCATCTCATCAAAGGGCTTCAACAGACCGGGAAATATCCGGGCATAGGCCTTGACAAGGGGATCCGCTTCATCAACCATGTAAAAACAGACATCTCCGTTGTAGGCATCGACGGTTACCTTGACCGAATTCCGGATATAGTTAAGCCTCTTGTCTTTAAGATGCTTATACGATCGGCGGGAATAGGGATACATGTTGGAGGTCGTGTAGGCATCCTGGATCCAGTAGAGCTTCCCCCCGGAAACGACCAGGTAGGGATCGCCGTCGTAGTCCAGAAATGGGGCAATGGCACGTACCCGCCTGTCAATCCGACGGTTATACATGATCCTGCTCTCAGGGTTCAGATACGTGGTAAAGATGATCTGGGGGTCTAAGAATTCAAGGGCAAACAGCGCCCTTCGCAGAAAGGATGTGATGGGGACCCCCCCTGTTCCCTGGTACATGGTATAGATGTTCTTGTCCCCCTTGGGGTAATCGAATTCCTCTGTGTTGGTCTTGACCAGCACATACTCATCGTTTTTCTCGCCGTAGTATATCTCCGGGCGATCCACCTTCAGGTCTGGATGAAAGATAGGGGGGATATCTTTGATCATCAAGCTTGGGAGTCCTTCCGCGGTTATTTCATTTACCGGACTCAACGCCAATCCGGATCCATGAGTATAAATCAGATGTCTATTGACCCATGTATTCGCCTGAGGAGGGAGCTTATCCAACGCTAACTCCCTGGTCGCCAGTGTGACTTGCCGCAATTGGCCGTTGATGAGGTAACGATCCACATCCACATTATTGAAGTCGTAATAGAGGCGTATCGCTTGAATCTGCCGGTAGGTTTGAAGCAGGGGGCGTTCATCCCAGATCCTGATGTTCTGAATCGTCAGATCGTTCTTCTTGATATCTTCTGCGCTGAGCGTGCCGGTCGCCGGAAAATGCGCCGCCGTTATCCTGTTCAGATTATAGGCCTTCCGGGTAGACTCTATATTGTAGGCAATGTAGGGGGATTCCTTGGCCAGTTCATTGGGCTTCACCACGATTTTCTGCACTACGGCAGGCAAGAGGGTGACAAACACCACCACGGCTCCTACCCAAACCCCCACGCCTGCCCAGATGAGCTTTTTCCTGGGGTGACGGATACTGTAGAAAAGGAGCGCTGCCAAGGCCAGGGATAAAACGATCAACACCCTATAGGCCACTATCTTGACGTGGATATCGGTATAGCTGGCACCGAACGCAGGGCCATAGGTGGAGTAGAGAAGCTTGTACACATTGAGATGGTAACCCCATGCCAGGAGAAGTGCCACAATGCCCGCCAAGAACACGAGGTGTTTCTTGACACTGGGGGCGATGGTAATCTTGGGCATCGAGACCGGCCTTCCCTCAGCCTGGGTGAGCTCACCGACTACCTGAAGTCCGCCTTCTTTGAGATACCAGCCCATGGTGATCAGGCCCACTAACACAAAGAGAACAAGCAACCCATTTTGAATAAAGAGGTGAAAGGGAAGGGAGAACACGTAGAAACCGATGTCCTTGTGAAAGATGGGATCCGTGCTCCCGAAGGGTTGCTGATACAAATAGCGCAGGAACATATCCCATTGATAGGATCCCTTTGAGGCAAGAACCACGCTGATAAGCAGGATAATCGTTATGAACAAGATGCTGCCGGTTCGCCCTGAGAGGCCAAGTTGTGCCAGATACCCCCCATCGGGCCTGAAGGCTGTCCCCTGCGCTATGCCCGGACTCAGGCGACTGGCCGCGTAGATGTTAAGGGCCAGGATAAGGATGAACACCACCCATACCCCCAAGCCGAACCCGATCTTGCTCATAAGCATGGTCCAGAACACCGATGAAAATCCCAGCTTTTCGAACCACAACCAATCAGGGTAAATGGAGAGAACCAACCAGAGCAACAGCAAAACGACAATCCCAAACCCTATGAGTACCTTTGTCTTCATGATGAGCTTCCCTTCAAGATAGAGGTGAACCCCTTGTGCAATGGGTGCGAATAAGATGATCTTTCAATGGTATAAGAAGGCTTTCAGGTCTTTTAAGAAGCTAGCATAGGGGGTCAAGCCAGTAATTGCAAGCGGTTTTTCGGGGACCTCCTGTGACGTGATGCTATCCGTAGGGATCAACAAGAATGTTTTACAGTGAACCGCTGAACAAAATTTCGCAATGCTCATTGCCTATATAGTGCTATGGGATAGAAACGGGGTCGAAGTATGTATTAGGAGAAACAAAAGCGTAAAAAGATGTTGAGACTGTCTAGAAAAATAAAACCTCGGTTTAGCCGGGAAAATTGTGCCCATTCCAAAGATATATCCAAATTCTATGCCTTGCACTACTTGTGCTCTTTCGTTATAATGATTTTAAAAGATCATAGATCCTAGTCTGTAAGGAGGTGCTTATGAACGAGGACGATTTTGGCAGGACAAGAGACGAGCTCGAAGAAGCGCTTGATGAAAGCATGGTGTATTCGCCCCCTGATGAAAAGATCAGGCACCGGAAGTCATTCCTTGACCTTATGCTCCAAAGAGGGACTCTGATTCTCGTGGGATCGGGTATTCTTTTTTTTATTATTCTGATCGCTCTCCTCTCAGGGGGAAATAATGAGCTTTCAAAAGAGGACCTCACTGGTATCAGCGCGAGAATCGACCTTCTTGAGAAAAGGCTTACCCGGCTTGAGGAGATCGAGCTTAGGATTGCCACGCTCCAAAAACAGGGCACCATGCTGGAACAGTCCCTGGGAACAACAGATGGATCAATCAGATCACTCACACAAAGAGTTGATTCGCTGACTCAGAGCCTTGAGGCGAGGGGGAAAGAAACAACTTCGGTGGCAAAAGCAACCGAGGCTCCTGCGGTCATAAAGAAAAAAGCTGTTTCCCTGGATAAACGGCGCGTTCACGAGGTCCGCACAGGGGAAAACCTCTATCGAATCGCTTCCAAGTACGGGCTTACGGTTGATGAGCTTTGTAAGCTTAACAGCATAAAGCCGAATCAAGCCATTTACCCGGGCCAAAAGCTTTTCGTCACTTCTGATGGTGACTAGCATAGAGGATCCGAGAGTATTCCATTCGAATCTTCATGGAATCATACAAGGTATTAGAGCATCTCGAAGGTCTTGCCCACAAGCTTGGTGTCGAGGTTGTGTACCAAGGACTTGCCAGGGATGAGTATTCCTCCGTTGGAGGCCTGTGCAAGGTGAAGGGCACCTACAAGATTTTTCTGGATCGATCTGAGCCGACTGAAAGACGGATACAAGTTCTTGCAAGGGCGCTTTCCTTCTTTAACAGTGATGAGGTGTATGTGCTCCCTGCTGTCAGAGAAATCCTCGAAAAATCGCACTCATCAACCGAGTGAATGGAAAACTATGGAGCTCAATCAGCTAAGGGTGTTCTGTGCGGTAGTTGAAAAGAAAAGCTTCTCACGGGCAAGCGAAGCGGTTTTTTTAAGCCAACCTACCGTGAGCCTTCAGATCAGAGCGCTTGAGCAAGAATTAGGCACGAGATTGTTGGATCGACAAGGGAAAGAGGTGAGTGTTACCGGAAGCGGAAAGCTACTGTACGGGTATGCTAGAAAGATCCTTCACATCGCGGATGAAGCCAAGCAGGCTCTTGCCCATCTCAAGGGGTTGATCATGGGTGAGATCATCATCGGCGCAAGCACCATCCCTGGAGAGTATATCCTTCCCGGTCTGCTGGCGGAGTTTAAGGAGAAATATCCCGGCATTGAGATCAACCTCGCGATCGGCGACACAAAGGAGATCATCCGGAAGGTCCTCGATCATGAGGTAGAGATAGGCTTTGTGGGGCAAAAGGAAAAGGGGGAGAAACTGGAGTTCAACGGTTTTTCTACTGAGAGGCTTGTACTGATTGCTCCTATGAGCCCTCCATGGCTTCCCCGCGATCGGATCACCGTTGAAGAGTTAAAAAAAATCCCCTTTATCATTCGCGAAAGCGGCTCAGGCACGAGAAGCAGCATAGAGCGTACATTACATGAGTTTGGCATGAAGGAAGCCGATTTTAACATCGTGATGAGGGTGGGAAGCACAGCAGCCGTGAAAAAGGCAGTGGAAAGCGGTGCCGGGGTTTCCATTATCTCTGAAAGGGCGATAGAAAACGAGATCAAGCTGGATTTGTTGAAAAAAGTGCCGATTGAGGGCCTGGAATTGGAGCGAGAATTCTTTATCGTTTATCGGCGTGGAAGGTCTCTCTCCCCGGCAACAAAGGCACTCCTTGAATTCCTGGCGGATAAAGGGATGAAGCGTTAAGACCAACAATAAGCCCTGTTTCCTTATCCAATCAACGAATCTCATGACCCTCGTCCTTTTCTCCTATCCAAGAATCACAAGTCAAACCCTCGACAATTCGCTTATTTACTGTATGCAAGTTCAACCCTACCTTTTCTTCTTTCTATTGGTTCCATCTATACCTACCACTTTTATTATTTAATATTTAAATTTGACTTATTGAGATATCTAATATAATTTCATCCTGCGATTGTCGATAAAACAAAATATACTATAGTTATATCAAAAGGTTAGCAACGAGTTCGGCTGTGAAGTCTGGAAAGGACAGTCTATATGACCAGGCTAAAAAATATCTTCGCAACACGATGGGGTATTATTGGAGTCGGTGCCTTCATCGGTGTCTTTGCCTCACTGTTACAGAAGTGGGGCAATCCCGGAAACATGGGTATCTGCGTTGCCTGCTTCGAGCGGGATATCGCAGGCGCAATCGGGCTCCATCGAGCCGCTGTGGTGCAGTACCTGCGGCC
>CAYPNL010000164.1:0-6080 GCA_964412045.1 uncultured Desulfobacteraceae bacterium | reverse complement strand
TACCTGCTTGCCATCGGCAACTGCCTTGAACGCAGCCCTCATGGCCACCTCTGTCTTTCCGAATCCCACATCGCCACAGATGAGCCGATCCATCGGCCGCTCGGATTCCATGTCGGTGAGCACCTCATCGATGACTGTGCTCTGGTCAGGGGTCTCTTCATACTCAAAGCCCGCCTCGAACTCCCTGTAGCTGCTATCCGGCTTAGAAAAGGCAAACCCCTTGAGGAATTTTCTCATAGCGTAGAGCTTCACGAGGTCCTTGGCTATCCTCTCTATTGCCCTCTTGGCCTTCTTCTTTGCCAGTGCCCATGATTTCCCGCCCAGGGTGTCTATCTGAGGATTCTCATCGTCCACACCCACGTATTTCTGGAGAATATGCATCCTGTCCGCTGGCAGGTAGAGTCGATCATTCTGTGCATAGGCAATAATGACAAAATCCCTTGTTCGGCCTTCAATCTCCCTCTTGGATAAGCCCTCAAAACGGCCGATACCGTGCTCCCTATGGACTACCAAATCGCCTGCCTTTAATTGACTGAACCCCGTCCAGGGAATCGCCCGCATCCTATCGCCTTTAGGCCTTCTTTGCCCTCCAATCTTCTCGCCGAATATCTCATCCTCGGTAATCACCACAAGCCCTGTTTCCAAAAGTCCGAATCCCTGAGAGAGGTGCCCCAAACAGATGAAGAGGCCTTTTGTCTTATTCGCTCCGCTCCATTCCAGCAGTATGTCGAGGACCTGGAGGTAATAGTTGAGCAAGATCTCCTTGAGCCTGTGTGCCTGCTGCTTCGTCCTGCATATGAGCACAACCTGATCGCCCTGCTCGATCCATACCGGCAATTTCTCGGCTAGGGCTGCTATCGATTCCCTTTTGTGGGGTACATCGGTAACATCATACTCAACGCTCGGCCGCAATGAATCCGTGAAATCAACCGCCATTCCGGCATGTTCCCCGGCAGACTCGACATGGAACCCCACGAAATCGATTCTCGGGTATCGGGCAATGGATTGCTCAAACTGCTCGGAGGTTACAAAGAGCGCGTCGGTCTCGGGAAAGGGTTTGCCTCCCTCTATTGCATCATCCCGAAGCCTTGCCGCTTCCCTCTGGAGCGTATCCAGCACCTCCCTCGCACGTGAAAGAAAAACCTCTGATTCAATGCCGCACACCAGCCCAGCCCTGGGGAGATACTCAAAGATGGTGTCGAGATGTGAGTAAAAATGGCCGAGCCACCCCTGTTGGCCCGGAAATCTCTCTCCTCCGCTTAGATCCCCGGGCAGCCTCCCCATCGATCTGGCCCTCTTGATCACAGAAGGGCTTAGAATCACCTCACTGGCGGGAAGCACAGTCAGCTCGTCGAGTGCTGTGCTTGATCTCTGGCTCCCTGGATCGAAGAGCCTGATAGACTCCACGACCTCGCCCCAGAACTCGATCCTCGCCGGCGACTCATAAAGGGGAGGATAGAGATCGATCACACCGCCCCGTACTGAAAAATCACCTCGCTCTTCCACTAATGATGTCCGGAAATATCCAAATGCATCCAGTTTTCGTATGAAATCATCCCTGACGATCTCCTCACCAACGGCAATCAGATCAACAGAGGCGAGCAGTATCTCCTTGGGCAAGAGGCGCGTCAGGAGTGCCTCCACTGAGGCAACAACCATAGGATTATCCAGGCAGCTCAGCGAATAGAGGGCCTCTAACCTTTGAGTTACGAGCTCCTTTGGCGGGCTCAGGCCTGTGAGGGGAGAGATGTCATAAGAGGGAAAGAAAAACAGCTCATTCTTCCCGGGCATGGGCCGGTGGTTTTGAGAAGCAAGAAAAAATTCCAGATCCCCAAAAAACGCCGACGCCTCTTCTTGGCTCGGGAGAATAACCAAGCATGGATGGGCTATGTCATCACGCAGCTGGGAGAGGAGATAGGCAGCTGAAGAGCCTCTGGCTCCGGCTACTTCTATAGGACTCACACCCTGTCGTACCGCCCTGGTGAGGCGGGTAAGATTATCCATGCTCTCTACCGCTACCTTCCTAACAAAAAGACCGATGGATGCTACTCATAACGATTGGCGAGCTCCAGGGCCATCCGTTTCTTTTCCTCCAGATCTGTGATACGAGCAAGCACCAAGACCTCATTCTGGCTCGGTCCGGCCCCCTGAGCCGTGCCCACGCCATGGAGGCCCGCAACCCAGTTCTGCAGAAACCTCACCATCCTCAGCCTCTGCTTCGCCGGGACTGCAGATTTACAATACTTTTCAATGTAATGACTGATCTCGGGGTTTTCCAACTCTCGCTCGCTGGGCATCGTAACCCCGATACCCCCTACAATATCCCCGGCCAGGGCCATAATCTCCCAAAAGCCATCATTCGTGTTCAGTTTCGCGACATTGCTCATCGTTTCATCCGGCATAAACACGCCGGATCCCAGCGGTTCCTCCTTTCCTAAATGGGCGGCTGCGATGGCACAGGCCAGTGATGTGGAGCTTAGCTGGATCATCCTCGTGATCTTATCCCTGATGTGAGATACCCTTGCGAGGCCGTGGTATTCCGCGATAAGCTGTGTTGCACCGATGATGAGATCCATAAAACCTACCTTGCACGCCCCGCCGCAATTCATCCTGTGTGTCTTGGCGAATCGAGAGATGAATACCTGTGTGGAGTCAATCTCGCCGCACAGAAACACCCGTTCCCACGGAACAAACACGCGGTCAAAGACGATAAGGCATGTCTCCCTTTGGCCGTAAAGCGGGTTTCCTATGGAGCGTATATCCTCTGCATGCTCTCTCTCCATGCTATACGGATTATGCTGTCCGATATAGGTCACCCCATCCGCTCCATTCGGGACGGCAAAGGCAAGTGCATAGTCCTCCTCGCCTTTACGGCAGGACAGGCCCGGCAGGATCAAATTCTCATCAGCAGCATATGCGCCGGTTGCGTGCTGTTTTGCCCCGCTCACGATGATGCCGTCTGATCTCCTTTCAACAACATGAACATAGGAATCCGGGTCCTGATCAAGCGGCCTCCTGCTTCTGTCCCCTTTGGTATCGGTAACCGATCCGCTCACCACCAGATCAGCGCCTTGAAGAAATTTCAGGTATTCCGTAAATCTCGCATGATACGCTGTCCCCTTTTCCTTATCCATCTCCCAGGTAGTTGCAGCCAGGGCTGGGAGCATCTCATTTCCAGGGCACCGGTAGTTGCAGGTCCCAAGCTTTTGACTGCTCAAACGCGCCATGTCCAGCCGTTTCTCGATATCCTGGGTGCTCTGATGGATGTGAAGGCTTCTGCTGATAAGATCCCCGGTGAGATGAGATCGCGCCGTCATACAATCAGCATAGCGGGGGTCCTGGGTTAGTTCATAGATCGTGGCTGTCGCAGCAATAACCCCTCTGGTGATCGGGTGGGCGCTCAGATCCTCCACCTTCTTGCCGCCAATAAAGAGCCGTGGATTCAGCCGGGAAACCCTCTGTTGGTACTCATCCTTTGCTATAATAGACATCCTCACTATCTCCCTTCTAGGAATTTCAATACATTAAAAACTATCTAACTACTCAGGTCGAGAGGCCGAAGGCTGAAGACTGTTAGGAAAAACGCGGATACGGCCCATTTTGTAACCATGTTTGGTGCAAAAAGCTACTGTTTCTTCAAAACTAAGCTTCGGTCTAAACAGCTTCAGACTGACTACCTGGGTAATCATAAGACTATAAGATGAGCAGCTCCTCCCGGTCAAGCTATTAAAGGCAGGGCTCAGGCTATCCTCGCGGCGAAGCATAACCGATCGATTGCTCGGCCTATTGCTGCGGCCATAGACCTATAATCCGTCATATCCCCTGTCATGTCATACGATCAGGAGCATGCTATGGCCTGGAAGGAACGTTGACAATCGCCCATGCCGTTGTTACCTTTTAGGTACCATCGTACATCGAGGAGGAAAGACAGCTATGCGTTTTGATAAATTCACCCTTAAGGCCCAAGAGGCAATCCAGAATGCCCAGGAGGCAGCCTCGCAAAGGGGTCACCAACAGATCGAACCCGAGCATGTACTCTACGCGATTCTCGAGCAAGGAGAGGGGATAATCGGCCCCCTTCTCGGGAAAATCGGCGCCAAGGGAGAAACCATACTTCATGATCTGGCAGAGGCCTTGGATCAAATGCCCAAGGTCAGCGGCGCCGGATACGGAGAGGCTTACCTATCCCCCCGGCTCAAAGCCATGCTCGATCGGTCCCTCAAAGAGGCTGCCCAGATGAAGGATGAATATGTAAGCGTGGAGCATATCCTTCTGGCGATACTCGAGCAAAGCGATGGAAAGGCAGCAAGGATTCTCATCTCCCACGGCCTGGGCAGGGACACCGTGCTCAAGGCCCTTGTTGATATTAGGGGCGGCCAGAGGGTAACCGATGCAAACCCGGAGGATAAATATCAGGCCATAGAACGATTCAGTCGCGATCTCACCGAGATGGCTTCAGGCGACAAGCTCGACCCGGTGGTAGGCAGGGACGATGAAATCAGACGGGTAATCCAGGTCCTGTCCCGGAGAACCAAAAACAACCCGGTGCTCATAGGTGAACCAGGGGTTGGCAAAACAGCCATCGTTGAAGGTCTCGCACAAAGAATCATCCGCGGCGATGTGCCCGAAACACTGAAGGAAAAAAGGGTAATAGCCCTGGACATGGGCTCGTTGATCGCTGGGGCGAAATATCGAGGGGAGTTCGAGGACAGACTGAAGGCCTTTATCAAGGAGGTAACCGAGGCAGAGGGTTCTATCATCCTGTTCATAGACGAGCTCCATACCCTTGTCGGTGCTGGTGCGGCAGAGGGGGCTGTGGACGCATCCAACATGTTAAAGCCTGCCCTTGCCCGGGGCGAGCTCAGGTGTGTGGGCGCTACGACCACCAAGGAATACCGGAAATACATAGAAAAGGATGCGGCCCTGGAGAGGCGCTTTCAGCCGATCGTGGTAGAAGAACCGGGCGTGGAGGACACGATCTCGATTCTCCGCGGCCTCAAGGAGAAGTATGAGGTTCATCATGGGGTGAGGATCAAGGACTCCGCCCTGGTGTCTGCAGCGGTGCTCTCCAACAGGTATATCACCGACCGTTTTCTTCCTGATAAGGCAATAGACCTTGTGGATGAGGCGACCAGCAGGCTCAGAATAGAGATCGACAGCATGCCGTCCGAGATAGATGACCTCAAGAGAAAAACAACCCAGCTGGAGATAGAAAGAGAGGCGCTCAAGAAGGAATCGGACAGCGCCTCAAAACAGCGGTTGCATAAGATAGACGAGGAACTCAAAACCCTCAAATCCCAGACCGATGAGATGATGAGCCACTGGCAAAAAGAGAAGGATATCATATCCCGGATCAGGGACATAAAGGAGAAGATAGACTCTGCCAAGTCTGAGGCACAGGTTGCCGAGAGACAGGGAGACCTTGCAAAGGCAGCAGAGCTTCGATACAGCACTATCCTGCAGTTGGACAAGGACCTTGAGGAAAAGAATGGGGAACTCGCCGAGCTTCAATCCAGCAGGAAGATGTTGAAGGAGGAAGTGGACAGCGACGACATCGCCGAGGTGGTATCAAAATGGACCGGCATACCCATAGACCGGATGATGGAGGGCGAACGGGAGAAGTTGCTCAAGATGGAGGAGAGGATCGAACAGAGGGTCATAGGGCAGAAGGATGCGGTGATCGCTGTCGCCAATGCCGTTCGCAGGGCACGCTCAGGCCTGCAGGACCCCAACCGGCCGATCGGATCATTCATCTTTCTCGGCCCTACCGGTGTCGGGAAGACCGAGCTTGCAAAGGCCCTGGCCGAGTTTCTCTTCGATGATGAACAGGCCATGATCAGGATAGACATGTCTGAGTACATGGAAAAGCACTCGGTTGCACGATTGATAGGAGCACCGCCGGGATATGTGGGGTATGAAGAAGGAGGGTATCTTACCGAATCGGTGCGGACACACCCCTATTCGGTGATCCTCTTTGACGAGATAGAGAAGGCCCATCCTGAGGTCTTCAATGTCCTCCTCCAGATCCTGGATGACGGCAGGATGACCGACGGCAAGGGAAGGACCGTGGATTTCAAGAA
>CAYPNL010000163.1:0-5773 GCA_964412045.1 uncultured Desulfobacteraceae bacterium | reverse complement strand
AAATACGGCGAGATTAAGAGACTCGCGCGGCTCAGGAGAAGTCGGACGGGCTCTCCCTTCAGCTTGCAGGGCGGGAGGAATGCCATAGAGCGGCAATATGGGAAAAAATGGAATCCGCGCTGTCAGGTGCTGAAGGATTCACGTCTCATCCCGGTTGAAGCCGACAAAGACAGGGGCGAATCTCAATAGCCGTTTTCGCTCTTTTTATTGAGCATTTGAGAGGTTTATTGATTCATGGAAACCGTAACCATTGACGGCGTTGTGCTCCATCTGAGCCAGCCAGACGAGCTTCCCATGACCTGGGTCGGCCAGCAGGAGCTGGTTACACAGATCATGGCGGCGTGGCTGGTGATGGGAAAAGGAGACTTCCCCCTGAACCCGCGCCTCATCGGAAAGCCGGGTGTGGGAAAAACCACCCTCGCATACCATGCGGCCAGGCAAATGGGCCACCCCGTCTACTTGTTTCAGGCCACGATCGATACGCGGCCTGAGGACCTGATCGTCACCCCGGTGATCAGCGACCAGGGAAAGATCAAGTATATGGCGAGCTCGATTGTGAGTGCCATGATCACGGGAGGGGTGGCGGTCATTGACGAGGGCAACAGGATGAGCGAGAAGAGCTGGGCATCCTTGGCACCCCTGATGGACAACCGGCGGTACGTGGAGTCCATTGTGGCGGGCATAAAGATTGCGGCCCATCCCGATTTCAGGCTTTGCACCACGATGAACGATGACGCGAGCACCTTTGATCTTCCCGAATACATCCACTCTAGGCTTCAGCCCCAGATCTTTATCGATTTCCCGGACAGGGAAGAGGAGCGATTGATCCTTTCTGCCAACCTCCCGTATGCCGATGACCAGATCCTGGATTATGTGGTGAACTTTCTCCAGCTTGCCCATGAGGCCCAGGAGCGGTACACGGCGAGGGACGGCATCAATATCGCGAGATATGCCCTGAAGCGGCTTGATATGGCAGGATCGAGAGGGGATGCGGCAGGAGCGAAAAAGAGGATTATCGCACTGCTGAAGCAAGCGGCAGCCATGATTTTGGATCAAAACGCCGCGGAGTATTTTGCCACGATCGTCGATATCTATGATGACAACCGAAGCATTTGAATGGAAAAACGTCAGGCTCGTTCCCGTTGTCCACAACAAGGTTGAATTCGCCCTTGAGGTGAGACGTCAGTTTTCCCGGTTCAGGCCGGAAATCCTGGCAGTCGAGTATCCTGCGACGATAGGGGAACGGATACTGGAGGGGGTTCAGAGGCTGCCCCTGCTCTCCGTGGTCTACTACGAGGAGGATGATCACACCTTCACATACCTTCCCCTTGAGCCCACCGACGGGCAGGTAGAGGCAGTCCGGCTGGCCGTCTCAAAGGAACTTCCCGTTCACTTCATCGATCGGGATACCGAGGGCTACCCCCGTGACCGAACGCCTATGCCCGATCCCTACGCGATAAAAACCATCGGCTACCGGAGATACTGCCGAAGCTACCTCCAGATCCATCCTGAGCCTCTGGAGGGTCCTCACGACCGATTGAGGGAGAAGACCATGGCCTATCATCTCCAGCAGCTCAATCAAACGGGAAAGAGGATCCTCTTTGTGGGCGGTTTGCACCATATTCCCGGGCTCTTGACCTGCCTTGAAAAGCCCCAGGTGCCGGTGATCGGCAAAAGACAGCGGCCCGGGGTCATGCTGGCCCACCTCCACAAGGAATCGAGCCGGGAGATCACCTCAGAGATGCCCTTCTTTGCCGCCCTCTATGAGGAGTTCCGGGCGAGCTCCTCAGGCCCGGAGCCGGATAGGCTGGCAGCGGTCGATCAGCTGATCCAGAGGGCAACGCAATCCTATGCAAAGGAGCACAAGGAGGAGGTGTCCGTGAACCAGGTGAGGGTTTTCAATCGATTTGTGATGAACTATGCCCTGGTCACCGGGTACCTGACACCTGATCTTTACCAGATCCTGATCGCTGCCAGGGGGGCGGTTGACGACAACTTCGCCTATGAGGTCTGGGAGCACGCCACCGAGTACCCATGGCAGACAGAATCGCCCGGCCTGCCGACCCTTCGGCTCAGGGGAGAGGATCTCTACCTCGATCAGAGGAAGATCCGGTTTCACCGGCGCCTCAAGTCGTTGCGCAGGAGACTGGTACCCTTGCCGGTGAAGCGGAGGGCCAAGGAACGCTTTCCCGGGGAGTGGAAGGATGCCTTCAAAGGGCATTCCATCTGCTCATACCAGCCTGAGGATATCGTGATCGAGGGATTCGGGGATTACGTGAAAAAGAGGGCTTCCATGGAGAAGGCTGAGGAGCAGAGCAGGGTGGTTCCCTTTGTGAGTTCCATGATGGACGGGATCGACATCAGGGAGACGCTCAGAAACCTGAAGGAGGGCACCGTCTACGTGCGGGAGAATATGCCGCTCAAGGGCAGGGTAGGGTCGGTGGTGTTCATCTTCGATTCGGACCTGCCCGGGGAAGAGGGCAAAGAGAAGTACCCATGGATGATCACCTGGTTGGGCGAGCACAGTCAGGAATCGGATATGGCCTTCTACAGCACCATGGCAGGTGAGGAGGTGATCGGTCCCGGAATATCCCGGTGCGAGTATGGGGGTTTTATGCTCACCTACCCGCCCCTGAGGGTATACGACATCTGGAAAGATCCCGTCTTCGATATTGCCAGGAGCAAGCCGGAGCGGCTTGTCCTCGCCGCGCTCGACTACTCGCTTGAGAGGAACGTGGTGTACGTGGCCGCATCCCCGCCCTCGACCCTGTGTCAGGCATGTGCGGCACGGTTGGGAAAGAAGATCATCTACCTTCCTATCGGCACCTTCTCCCCCGTCACCATCAAGAAGATCAGGCAGTTTCACGTTTTGGACGGCCATCCGGTGAGACTCTATGCGGATCGGTATATATGAAAATAAAATCGTTACACGCTTTTATATAACGCGACGTTGTCGCTCCCATGGAGGAAGGCTCATTTGAATTTATCCCAGATTGCAATCAGCGGGGAATTCAAATTTACATGGAAAGCGCATACAGTGAGCTAAAATGATATCTGGGTTGATAGGTTCAGCGTTCACCGTTCCAGGTTGAAATGGACAATAAGAATAAGATATGGTTATAACCTTTGAACCCTGAACCCTTGAACCCTGAACCCTTGAACCTTTGAACGTTGAACCTTTGAACCCATCAAACCAAACCTCCATCATCCTCGACAGCATTGCAGACGGTGTGTTCACCATCGATCTCGAGTGGCGCATCACCTCGTTTAACCGGGCCGCAGAGCTTATTATCGGCATACCCAGGGAAGAGGCCATTGGCAGGCACTGCTGGGAGGTATTCAGGGCCAGCATATGCGAGAAGCAGTGCTCCCTGAGGCAGACCATTGAGACGGGAACGCCTATCCTTAACCAGCCTATCTATATCGTGAACTCCGAGGGCACCAGGGTGCCGGTTAGTATCTCCACGGCAATCCTGAGGGATGAGGAAGACCGGATCATCGGGGGTGTCGAGACCTTCAGGGATCTGAGCCTCCTCGAGGAGCTCAAGAAGGAACTCGCAGGGAGGCACACCTTTTTCGACATCGTCAGCAAAAACAAGGAGATGCACCGGCTCTTCACGATCCTGGAGCAGGTTGCCCAGAGCGACAGTACCGTACTCCTTCAAGGGGAAAGCGGCACCGGCAAGGAGCTCTTTGCCAGGGCAATCCATTCCCTGAGCGCGCGGAGCAGAGGGCCGCTCGTGGTGGTGAACCTGGGCGCCCTGCCTGATACCCTGGTTGAGTCAGAGCTGTTTGGGCACAAGGCGGGAGCCTTTACCGATGCCCGGCAGGACAGGGCCGGGAGGATAGCCGCTGCTGAGGGAGGGACCCTATTTCTGGACGAGATCGGGGACCTCTCCCCTACAATCCAGGTGCGGCTGCTAAGGGTTCTCCAGGAGCGCACCTACGAGCCGCTGGGATCAAACAGGACTATTCACGCCGATATCCGGATCGTGGCGGCCACCAACAGGGATCTGGAGGCTATGGTCCAGGAGAGGACCTTCAGGGATGATCTCTACTATCGGATCAATGTGGTGAGATTAACCCTTCCCCCCCTCAGGAAGAGGCGGGAGGATATACCGCTGCTCGTTGAGCACTTCCTGAGGAGGTTCAATCAGCTAACCGGAAAACAGGTAACCGGGGTGTCCCATGGGGTGCTTGCTATCCTGATGGCCCACGATTTTCCGGGAAACGTTCGGGAGCTGGAGAATGTCATCGAGCACGCCATGGTACTCTGCCAGGGAGTGATCATCGAGACAGTCCACCTTCCCGATTACCTTCAGCCCGCCCCTCCCCCTGAGGGGATGGAAACCCGGGAGCCGGCTGCCTACAGAAGGGGGAGGTGGGAGGACCTGGAGCGGGAATTTCTCATCCAGGTGCTCAGGGACAAGAACTGGAACCGGGGGGCAGCAGCACGGGAGCTGGGTATCGGTAGGCAGACCCTATGGCGAAGGATCAAACGGCTCAACATCCAGCCGGCCAAGGTAGACGGCAGATCCTCCAGATTAAAAACCGACTGATAAGACCCACCCCATTAGCCCGCTAAAAGCCAAATCGCTTTTCGAAAAAAGTTCTCACATGAATCCCTCCTCAATGGGCCCGGGAGACTTCTTCAAGGTGTCGATCCAGGGATAATAAAGCAGAGGGACGAGAGCAAAGACAACCATACGTTAAGGAACTATTGAATTCGAAGGAAAAAACCTCTATAGAATGTCCACAGAGAAGATTGCCCAAAGTGGTATTAGTCCGGTCATGGAAGGGAGAAGAATTGTTGCCCATGTGACCGTGGAGGAAAACCTGCGCGTCGGGGCACGGGCTAAGATAAAAAAGGGTTCGATGAGGAATGATCTTGACATGATATATGGTTATTTTCCAAGACTCAGAACTATGTGTAATGCTATAGTTAGATATTGTTCCGGCGGTGAACAGCAGATAATTTCCATTGGACGTTCCCTGGTCAGCAACCCAAGGATTATACTTACAGCTTGAAGGGACTGAGGGAGAGAGTCTGCAGGATATCTGCATTGCATTTGAATTTTCAAAGGATTACGGGAGACTCCAATGACTATGATTGAATTAAATGAAGAGCAAAAGATGATTTTGCAGAATGTAGCACGAATATCCAAGGAAAGGATCGCTCCGTTGGCCGCTGAGATGGATAGGGAAGGGGTGTTTCGATGGGATATGGCGAGACTTTTTGCCCAGTTGGGCCTGCTTCAGATATTTCTTCCGCCTGCCTACGGCGGGCTTGAAAGGGATAAAACGTTCATGTTTTGTCTGTGCGTAGAGGAGATAGCGAAGGCATGCGCCTCTTCTGCGTTGATTCTCGTGATACAGGCAGTGGGAAGCTTCCCGATAATCGTGGCGGCGAACCAGGAGCAGAGGGACCGGTTGTTTCCGCGGCTTTCGACGGGCGAAGAGCTCGTCGCATATTTGGTCACCGAGCCATTCGCGGGATCAGATGTGGCAGGCATCAGGGCCAAAGCAGAAGAGGCTGGTGAAAAATATATCCTGAACGGGCACAAGCTCTTTTCTACCAATGGGGCCGTTGCATCCCTCTATACCGTATTAGCAAAGACAGCACAGGGGGGAATGACCTTTTTTGTGGTCGAGAGGGAACAAGAAGGTGTCTCAGTCGGCAAGACAGAGGATAAGCTCGGCTTTCGAGCGAGCAATACTGCTGAGGTCATCCTTGAGGACGTGAGGGTTTCAAAGGAAAACAGGCTCGGAGAAG
>CAYPNL010000162.1:0-2498 GCA_964412045.1 uncultured Desulfobacteraceae bacterium | reverse complement strand
TTATCCCCTTCAGGCAGCACGAGAAGCAAAAATTTATTGACCGGCACCGCCCTGCGGCATTGAGGACAGTAAAGCTCTACAGCCTCGAATTCATGAAAGCTTGCCTGCCTCTGGTTTCTTTCCTGTCGAGGATAATGGCCTGGCGTTCCTCTCATATCCATATTGAATTCCCTTTTCTCTGAAGCTATGATAATAATAATCGCATTTTAATAATGCATAAAAAAAATGCAAGCAGCAATGTTGAGCTGGTTTTTGCGTGGACCATTTTATCTCACCGCAAAGGCGCAAAGAACGCAGAGAATGTTAGGGGTTTTCCCTTGCCGTTGACCCCGGTTACATAGGCTATCGCATGTAACGGGGCACCCATTAAAAGGCCCCTGTCAAGAAAAAACACCTCTCCATCGCAATAAATATTGCTTTTCTGCAGGGTCAGACTGTCGCTCCAGCACGGACTGTTGGCCTCTCCTTTTTCCGCACCCTTCTTTTCAACCTCTGTAAGTTCAGATCTTTATCTGATCTGCACCAGGCACCCATCAGGATCAAGGTTGAATACATGCCTCACTTTTCTGTGAGGCGACCTTTTCTGTTTTCAACCCCTGGCCCGCTCCCTGCGGACCCCAGAAAAACATCGGTACCTTGCCATGTCCAATGGTTTGTTTACAGAACTTCAGGCTCTCATAGGCCACCCCGTACAGGCTCATGGCAAGGGCAGATCAAGAAGGAACTTCATCCGCCTGGAGATAGGAGCATGGGGAGGTGTGCCAACCAGGCACATGGTTTTTAAACCAACCCCATTACTGGATCACCGCCCCAGCCCACCGTTAGCAAAATAGGGCCTCCTCCCGGAATCTCACCTGATCCCTCATGACATAATAGCAGATCCGGGCCAGTTTGTTGCATATCGCTTTCGTGGCCACGAAGGGATTCGTGGTCGCCGCCTTCCTCTGATAATAGCTTCGGAACTTCGGATAGAACCTCCTGGCAAAATGGCAGGCCTCAACAAAGGCCCAGCCCAGATAGCGGTTGCCATTCTTGCGATTTCCTTTGCCCTTACTTTTTCCATTAGAGAGCCTATCCGTAGGCACACTGCGGGCATACGAGGCGAAGTCGCCCACCGTGGGAAATCGATGGATATCGCCTACCTCTAACATGATGGTCAAAGCCAGGATTTCCCCAATCCCAGGGACTGTCAGAAGAAGTTTGAAGGACTCCTTCAGCTTCACCTTCTCTTTCACTGCTTTCTCAATCTGCTGTATCTGTTCAGTAAGAAACTTAATGGTGGCATTGTTGGTCCTGGCAGAGAGCACCACATAGTGCTCCTCAAATATCCTCTCCAGATCCAGTAGGTAGAGCTTCTTTACCTCATTACCATTGAGCCTCTGAGCCGTGTGCCGCTCTATCATCGATTGGAGACTATGAATGTGTTCGGTGCGCTGCTTGACCAGAAAGGATCGCTTGCGCAGAAGATCTCGCACAGGACGCTCCTCTTTGGGATATATGTAGCCTTCCGGCAAAATCCCCAAGGCCAGAAGATGCGCGAGAAAGAATGCATCGTGACGATCATCGGTATACTTCAGCCCTTCATACTGCTTGATGGCAGAGGGATTGGCGAGGTGGACACAACCATACCCCGCATCCATCAATCCATCGACAAGCCAGTACCAATTGTATGTAGATTCAACGACAATGCCTCGAAGATCTTCTCGAAATGGCTCCAGGGTGTTCACGATCAATCCGAGATCGTTGGCAACCCGCTTCTTAAAAATCCGCGTATAGTTGCTATCCATGATGCCTACATACGTATTGCTTGCATGAAGATCCATTCCTGCGTATAATTCCATCGCTGGCACCTCCTTTGATAAAGGTTTTGGGTTTAACCTTATGTATCAGATCGCACTACCTTTTGCGATCAAAGAGGTGCCTTTTATATGATTATCAGGACGGCAAGGGAAAAGCGCGGAAAGCAAAAAATATAAGACCTTGGCGATCTTTGCGTCTTTGTGGTGAAATATGAACTGAAAGGAGGAAGGTATGAAGATAAAGCACATCGATCACATAGGAATCGCTGTGAAAAGCATCGAGGAAGGGAAGCAGTTCTATGCCGATATCCTGGGGCTTGAGATGGAAAAAACGGAGGTCATCGAGGAGCAAAAGGTAAAGACAGGGTTTTTCCCCATTACCGACAGCGAGCTTGAGCTGCTGGAGTCGACCGAACTCGACGGTCCGGTGGCAAAGTATATAGAGTCCCGCGGCGAAGGAATGCAGCATATCGCATTCAGGGTGGAGAATATCGAAGAGGCCTTGAGGGAGCTCAAGGAAAAAGGTGTTCGGCTGATCGATCAGGAACCAAGGAAGGGAGCGGGCGGGGCCAGGATCGCCTTTATCCACCCCAAGGAGACGCACGGGGTACTCGTTGAGCTCTGTGAAAAAGAATGAAACGGTGACGGGGTGAAACGGTGAGGGGGTGAAGGAGCAAAGGGAGAGGGGGGAGGGAGTCT
>CAYPNL010000161.1:0-6664 GCA_964412045.1 uncultured Desulfobacteraceae bacterium | reverse complement strand
GGTATCTCCCACATCCTCTCGATAGGATACCCCGAGAATCGCCACCTGTGAAGCTGCAACAATCTTGCCCATGTTGCGAAGGGCATCTCTCACGAGCTGCGCCGCATGCAGGGCCCTCGTGTCATTGATATTGATGGCCTGAGGGGTGATCGTAAAGATATCCTCTTCAAAACCCAGCAGGTGCCGATAAGCCCACAGCCCCAAGCCGCCGTCCTTGGGAAGACAGTACCCCCCGATCCCCGGACCTGGGAATATGATGTTGTTATGGGTCGGCCTCTTCCTGATGGCATCGAGCACCTTGACCAGGTCAACGCCGTTGGTCTCGGCAAACAGGCTCCACTCATCCAGAAAGGCAAGTATGGTAGCCCTGTAGCTATTCTCCACGATCTTGCACGTCTCGCTCTCGATGGGCCTCTCCAGAACAGTGAGCGGGTAATTCCCCACATCGATGACAGCACGTAAAAACGCAGCCACCCGCTTCTCGCTCTCCTTATTGATGCCGCTGCAGACCCGCCAGAAGTTCCGTATAGACTCTACATAGTCCCGCCCGGGCATGACCCTCTCAAAGGAATGGGCCAGAAGGGGTTCTTGTTCAATGCCCCTCTTTTTAAAGGCCTTCTTTAGAATCGGATAGGCAATATACTCCGTGGTGCCCGGGGGAACCGTTGTCTCGATGAGCACCAGGCAGTTCGGTTCAATGAGCTCCCCGATGACCCTGAAGCTCTCCTCAATGGCGCTCATTTCAACATAGCCGCTGTCCAGATTCCCGAGTTCCTCTTTCACGAAATCACACTGTACGTCAAGCACGAGCACATCGGCGAGTTTCAACGCATCATAGGAGTACGTGGCGGTAAGGGTCCCTTTTTCCATCACACACCGCTTAATCAACTCCTCCACCGCCGGATCTTCTGCCTTGACCGGGGAAATGCCCTTGTTGAACAGGGGGATCTTCCAGTAACTCCGTGTGCTCGGCCTCTGCATGCCGATCACGAATTTGCCCGGCTCCCCGCTCTCGGCATCCACGGTATCCGCAACCACCGCTGCCATCACGGCTCCGACAAAGCCGAGCCCCATCACAACCACAATCTCCCGGCCCTTAGCCCTCTGCTCTGCTGCGTTCCTCGACAGCCTCTCGTACTCTCTCGCGTATTCATCTTCAGTGGGAAGTGCAAATTTCTCACCATCCGGGCTGATTGAATAATCCATACCAACTCCTCTTTTCACTACCCTTTAGCTGACATGGCTCAACTTCCCGATCAACTCAGCTGTTACCCCCTCCACGCTGCCACCGCCATCTACCTCCACAATCGCAGGCTTTCCTGTTTTGGCCGAGAGCTCCTTGAAGTACCGTACCGCTGCTAGGGTCCCCTGTTCCGCGTCGTAATAGATATCATGCCGCTGATCAATTGCTTTCTCGTCTTGATCATCATCCCGTTTCCTTAACTCACCTCCGCATATCCTGCACCGATCGCCATTCGGCTTTATGGCTTCGATATTCACATTGTTGGGGTGGTTGTTATCATTTACGCAGAGCCTTCGGCCCATGATCCTCTTTTTAGCGATCTCCCGATCCAGTATGACCTCAACAAGGACGTGGACATCTATGCCATCTCTAGCGAGGGCCTCATTCAGCTTGACGGCCTGGGTGATATTTCGCGGAAACCCATCCAAAAGCCACCCATTTTCGCAGTCCGATCCCTTAAGCCTATCAAGGACCATGGGGATGGTTATCTCATCCGGGACCAATTCTCCTCTATCTATAGAGGCCTTTGCCTGTTTCCCCAATGCGGTTCCCCTGGAGATATTCTCACGAAATATCACACCTGTTTCAATATGGGGTATGTGGTATTGCTCCTTTAAGAGGGAGCCCTGGGTGCCTTTTCCGCTTCCGTTCGGCCCGAAGAAAAGGATATTCATTGTTCACTCTCCTTTCATGAGATTGATGAGGAAATCAGGGAACCGGACGATCCTGTTATCCCTATCCAGGCAGGCATGCACCGTATAACCCTGTACGAGTATCTCGCTTCCCCTGAAAATGGTATAGTTAAATCTGCTGCTCGCCTTCCTTACAAAGCCGATAGTCGTCTCGACCGTTAACAGGTCATCATAGCGTGCGGGCTTCAGATATTTCAGGTAGACTTCCGTGGTAGGCAAAAAGAATCCTTTCTCCTCAACCTCCTTGTAGGTAAGGCCCATATCCCGCAGCAGCTCGGTTCTCCCTATCTCGAAAAATCTAAGGTAGTTCGAGTAGTAGACGATTGCCATTGAATCACAATCGCCATAGATAACCCGATAGTGTGCGATATTCTTCTTCATTTCCCATACAAAAATGAGTCAAACAGCTCATATCCCGTGCCAAAGAAGAGCCCACTTTCCCGTGCAGCAGCCTCTGAGAAGCCGGATCCCTTGGGATGAGATTCGAGTTCCCCCTTTGAAGCCCATGCAAAGGGAGTCGGATCATCGGTGTGGGTTCTTCTCAGTATCGGTGTGAGGTGGTCGCTGGCCACCATGATCCGATAGTCCTCGAAATCCTTGAGCCCTTCAAGCACGGTACCCACTACCTTTTCATCGAAATTCTCAATGGCCTCTATCTTCTCGCCGGTATTGCCGCTATGCCCTGCTTCATCGGGCGCCTCCACATGGATAAGGATAAAGTCATAGTCCTTGAGGCCCCTCAAGGCTGCTTCAGCCTTACCGCGATAGTTGGTGTTAAGATACCCCGTGGCTCCTTTGACATGGATGGGCATAAATCCGATACACACCCCTATGCCCCTGACAAGATCCACTGCTGAGATAACCGCCCCATCGATACCGTACCGTTCCCTGAACAACGGTATTTGCGGGGCTCTGCCCTGCCCCCAGAGCCAGATGGAATTGGCTTCGCCAAGCCCTTTTTCTCTGCGATGGAGATTTGTGGGGTGATTCCTCAGGATATCCCATGATTGTCTGATGAGGGCTGGCACTGGGTTCTCGGACCTGTCGTGTAAATACCAGGCCATGTTCTGTTCCAGAACATCATGGGGAGGGATCGTGTGTGCATGCTCAGGGCCGTTCTCCCACACCATCAAATGCCGATAGGCCACTCCCCCATGGATCTGAACGCCTGGAAATCTCAATTCTCCCTTAAGATCCTCCAAGATGGACGCCGACTCAGCCGTTGAGATATCCCCTGAACTGTGGCTTTTCATGATGATCTCTTGATCCGATCTGAAATCCAGTGTCACCAGGTTCATTCTGAAGGCTACCTGGTCGGCATTGAGTGCGATGCCCATACTGGCGGCCTCCAGGGGAGCGCGACCAGCATAGTGGATTCTGGGATCGTATCCCAACAAAGACAGGTTTGCGACATCGCTTCCCGGTTCCATACCATCGGGTACGGTCTTCACGAGGCCGATCCTGCATGCGGCAATGCGGTCCATGTTCGGTGTCTCGGCAACCTCAATCGGTGTCCTGCCGCCAAGCTCCTCCAGTCCGTAATCGGCCATCCCATCTCCTATAAGGAGGAGATATTTTCTTGTAGTGCGATGTGCTGCCATAGGTATACCACGTGTCGTTTGTAGCTTGTCATTGGTTCGGTAAAACTCGTACCTGACAACTCGATTTGTCTAATCGCCAATTGACAATCGAAATTCGAAAATCCCTTTAGATGCCCGTTTTTTTCTCCACCCTGAAGACAACCGTGTTCCCGGCTACCATATCAAGTCTATCAATACGCTCCAGGGATTTCCTGACATCACGCTCCCTTGCTTCGTGGGTCAGCATTACGATGGGAACGGCGCTATGAGCTTCCCTCTTTTTCTGGATCACAGCGGCAATACTGATGTTGTGCTCACCGAGGATTCCCGATATCTTTGAGAGCACTCCCGGCCTATCTAAGGCGGAAACCCTGAAATAATAATCGGTCATTACCTCATCCATAGGTTTGAGAGAGAGTTCCTTTGACGGGGAACGCGCGAAGGAAAGGGGTGAAACCCTCCTCGTGATGCCTTTGATGTGATTTCTTGCGATATCCACGAGATCGGCTACTGCTGCGCTGCCCGTTGGTTTCCTCCCGGCTCCGAGGCCATAGAAGAGGGTCGACCCCACGAAATCACCTTCCACGTATACCGCGTTATACGCGTCATTGACGTTTGCCAGGATGTGATCCCTGGGCACAAAGGCTGGATGAACCCGGGCCTCGATATGCCCGCCAGAGCGTCTTGCAATCGCCAATAGTTTCACGCAGTAGCCGAACTCACCGGCAAAGCGTAGGTCCTCGGGAGATATCATATCGATCCCCTCTTTGTGGATATCTTCATAGGAAAAGGGGAATCCGAAGGCTAGGGAGATAATGATAGTGAGCTTATGGGCAGCATCGCTGCCGTCGATGTCCAGGGTGGGGTCCGCCTCCGCATATCCTAACCGTTGAGCCGTGGAGAGTGCCTCCTGAAAGGAGAGCCCTTCCTGTGTCATCCTGGTCAGGATGTAGTTCGAGGTTCCGTTCAGGATAGCAAGGACAGATTGGATCTTGTTCGCAGCAAGGCCCTCCCTCAAGGATTTGATGATGGGAATGCCGCCTGCAACGCTCGCCCCAAAGGCGATATCAACGTCGTATCTCTCGGCCATCTCGAAGAGCTGCTTGCCGTGGGTTGCGATCAGGGCCTTATTGGCTGTGATCACGTGTTTCCCCCTCTCCATGGCCATTGATATATAATCCAGTGCTTGATCGCAGCCGCCGATGAGCTCCACCACGACCTCTATCTCCGGATCATTGAGTATTTCCATGGCATCGGTGGTAAGGATAGCCGGATCGATCTTTACACCCCTATCAGAGTGTATATCCAGATCTGCAATCCTCTTCAGCACAATCTCGCCGCCAACCCTATCTGATATCAACTGGCGATTGTGGAGGAGGATCTCCACCATACCTGCCCCAACGGTCCCGAAGCCGATCAGGCCAACATGCAACGCGGGCATTTCTCTATCCTCCCTGGCCTTTTTGAGTTGTGTCATCCCGTATATTTCACAGCATTAGAGAATCTTCTTCATACCCCTTACGGCCTGGTTGATCCTGTGCTTGTTCTCAACCAGTGCAAATCGAACATAACCCTCTCCGTACTGCCCAAACCCTATGCCCGGCGATACCGCCACCTTGGCCTCGTTTATGAGCAGCTTTGCGAACTCCAGGGAACCCATCCCTGCATGAGCCTCCGGTATCTTGGCCCACACAAACATGGTGGCCTTGGGTTTTTCGATGTGCCAGCCAATCCTATCCAGGCCTGAGATTAGTGTATCCCGCCGCTCTCGATACGCCTCGGCGTTCTCCTTCACAGGTCCATACGGCCCCTTCAGGGCAATAATTGCGGCAATCTGTATGGGTTGGAATATCCCATAGTCCAGGTAGCTCTTGATCCTCCGTAAGGCCCCAACCATCTCCCTGTTGCCGACACAGAAACCTACCCGCCAGCCGGCCATGGAAAAGGTCTTGGTAAGGGAGTAGAATTCCACGCCTATGTCCTTTGCACCGGCAACCTGTAAAAAGCTCGGGGGCTCATACCCGTCGTACACCAGATCCGCATACGCGAAGTCGTGGATGACGAGTATCTCATGTTCCTTGCAGAACGCCACGATTCTTTCAAAGAAATCTTTGTCCACTACGTTGGTGGTAGGATTATGGGGAAAGGAGATTATCAACATCTTGGGCTTTGGCCACGTTTGTTTGGTGGCTGTTAGGAGATCCTCGAAGAAATCCCTCTCAGGGCTGATAGGTATCCCCCTGAGATCACCACCGGCAATGACTGCGGAATAGGGATGAATGGGATAGGTGGGATTCGGTGCAAACACCACATCGCCCGGGCTTATCGTTGCCAGAACCAAATGGGCTATTCCCTCCTTAGCACCTATGGTGACAATGACCTCCTCATCAGGATCCAACTCAACCCCAAAATGATCTCCGTACCAATCTGCCATGGCATGCCGGAGTTGGGTAATACCCCGGGAGGCGGAATACCGATGGTTTTTTGGATTCTGCACCGCCTCTATTACCTTGTCTACGATGTGTTGAGGGGTGGGTAGGTCAGGATTACCCATTCCCAAATCAATAATATCCTCCCCTTTTCTCCTCGCCTCCATCTTTAGCGCGTCTACGGTGGCAAAGACATAGGGAGGCAACCGGTCGATCCTTGGAAAGTTGTACATCGCTTCTACCCCCTTTAAAAAGTTTATTTTATACTACAGAAGATCGTCCATAGTCAAAATATTCTTTCATTCCATAGAGACCCGACCCAACCCTTGGACTTCGGCTATGGAGCCCCACGGGCAAGCCCATGGTCTCCTGCGTAGGCGGATGAAAAAAATACGTACTGCATTTCGCTCAACAGAGCGACCTATTTGAAGCCCATCGAGCAACCAAGCGCTCCTCCACAGCAGCTCTGTTTTTCCTTGACATGAGGCACCTATTCATGTTCAATGCACAGGAAACCCACCATGCCTGTGGGTTTGGTACTGTTTTCGGCTGGTCCGGGGCCTGCTCGTACCCGAAGATACCTCTTCTCGGGTCAGTGGTTTGGCAAGGCCGAGGGCCACAGGCAAAAGGAGATCAAGTGCATGGCAGAGGGAACAGTTAAGTGGTTTAGTGAGAAGAAGGGATATGGGTTTATCAGTCAGGACGACGGCAATGATGTCT
>CAYPNL010000160.1:0-5229 GCA_964412045.1 uncultured Desulfobacteraceae bacterium | reverse complement strand
AGTACACGGAAAGCCCCTCTTGCGCCAGATCCGCCTCAAGCCCATGCCCTACGGCCTCATGAATCATGGTTCCACCTGCGCTGCTTGAGAGAACCACGGCCATGGTCCCTGAAGGTGCAGGCCTGGCACGGAGCAGATCGACCGCCCGTTTCGCCGCTATCGAAGCGATCTCTTCCACCCTTTCTTCTGATAGAATCTCAAATCCCCGTGCCTCAGCCACCGGTTCATAGCCGGTCTGTATGGTATCATTCTCCCATGCAACCACATGGACAAGAAACACCGTGGATACCCTTTCCTCACTCGTGGAGTGTCCTGCGGTATTCGCCGTAAAAACCCTTTGGACCTGGCTGCTGTATACCACCCTCACCTGTTTCACGCTTCTATCAAAGGACCTCGCCACCGTGTCAGCCAGGCGAATGAGATCGGTTTCAGTTCGAATCGGAACCTCTGTTGGATCCTTGAGTATGGGGAATCTCAGGGCCCTCGCCGGGATTTCCCAGGATCTGGAGAAATAATCGGATCTTCCATCCAAGACCCCGGAGATCTGCTTTGCAAGGGAAAGGACGCTCCGCTCGTTGAGCTCATTCGTATACGTGTAGGTGCTTCTCAGGTCCTTTATCGCCCGCAATCCCACACCTCTATCGCGCCCTCCCAGAACCTTCTCTAACCTTCCATCCTCGAGCACGATGGTTTTGGTCTCAGCATCCTCCGCGTACAGATCCGCAACGGAAGCGCCTTTCTTCATGATCGGCCTGAATATCGTATTAAAATCCCAGTCTTTCATCATCGCTTACCCCTCGTGATCGGTCACAATTCTTCAGATTTTATAATACTATCATAGCAGTGAAAGATCTTCTTGTCTCCCCTCTGCACGCACACCATCAGGATCTATCCTGCAATCAAGAATCCTCCCGTTTCTGGTGGTCTTTAAGATATCCTCCCATACCCCTCGCAATCTCGTGATCGCGTCGGTCTCACCAATGGCCCATACCGACCCACCCCCTCCCGCCCCTGCAAACCTTGCCCCGCATCCCATATCCTCGGATCCCCTGATCAGCAGATCGATGACCGTGGTGAATGCCTCAGGCGTTATTTTCCTGCGTATTGCCACCTCATCTCTGAGCGCTCCAGCCGCCTCCTCCCATCTTCCCTCCCGTATGTGAGAGGCAAGGCGGTGGACCATTCGATTCGCCTCAATCCAACCGAGCCTCGTCCCACCGCATAAAAATTCCTTTATCCAACGCCTGTTTATCCTGATTGATCTATGTCTCCTTCCGCTATATGCCACCAGCATCCTCCGAGACATGCCCTCATATCCCGTGTGCTCGACTATGGTTTCCCTCTCAAAGACGCTCCCCTCTCGAGAATAGTTCCAGCTCCACGCATGTACACCCCCAAAAACAGCGGCTCCCTGATCCTGCATCCCGCATCCGCCCCCACAGACCCCATCCTCAAGCTGGTAGGCGAGGTGCAGGATATTCTTCCTCTCAATCTCGCCTTGGTTCAATAACGCCCTGGCCATGGAAAAGGCCTTTATCGTTGCCACCGCAGCCGTGCTCGAACCCCCGAGGCCCGCATTAACAGGGGAAGATGAATGTATTGAGATCTCCACTCCATGCATCATAAAGTATGCCGCGATTGCGAGAAAAAGGCCAAATCGCGAGCCGAAAGGCGCCTCTATGAGTGGATATGACTCTTGATAAGGATAGTCATCAGAGGAAACCTTGATCCACCCCGATTTGAAGGGCAGCAGGGAAACAGAGGTGCGCAAATCGAGGGCGATATTCACGGTGATCGGGTTCAACCCCTCGAAAGGAAGGGCCATTGCCTTAATATCCCATGTGCCGCCCGAATCGATTCGACACGGAGCCGAGCCTTGTATGGGACTTTTTTCAAGCAATTCCCTTATCGATATACCATAGTGGGACATGCATCTCCTTGGCCTGAGCTAAACTGAACAAGGATAAGACCTTCTGAGAAAGGGTGGATAGGGTTACGTGAGCTTCTTAAAGCTGGTAAAGGCGGCATCGATTGTCTTTTTCAGGGCTTCCTCATGGTGTGCCATGGAAATAAACATCGACTCGAAGGGGGATGGCGCAAGGTAGATCTTCCGGGCCAGCATATCCCGATAAAATGACGCGTATCGTGAAGAATCAGTCTTCTTGACTGTGTCAAAGTCCGCCACAGGGTTGCCGGTGAAAAAAATCGACCCCATTGACCCGATCCTGTTAATAACGATATCAACGCCGGCTCGATCCGCAGCCTCTTTTATGCCGGAGAACACACAATTCGATTTTTCCTCCAGCTTGTCATAGATCTCCTTGTTTTTCAAAATCTTGAGTGTCGCCATGCCCGCAGCCATAGCCAATGGATTGCCTGAGAGCGTACCGGCTTGATACACATCGCCATTAGGAGCAATGCGGGACATAATATCCATTCTGCCTCCATATGCACCTACGGGAAGTCCGCCTCCAATGATCTTACCCAGACACGTGAGATCCGGCATGATACCGTAAATCTCTTGGGCGCCGCCCAGACTTACCCTGAATCCCGTGATCACCTCATCGAATATGAGAAGGATGCCGTGTTCCCTGGTAATCCTCCTCAGGCCGTCGAGAAAGCCCTCCACCGGCAGTACCACCCCCATGTTCCCTGCAATAGGTTCCACAATAACGGCGGCTATCTTTCCTTCATATCTCTCAACTGCAATCTCCACAGCCTCCAGACTATTGTACGGCAATGAAATAGTAAGCCGCGCCAGATCCGCAGGGATCCCTGGGGTTCCGGGTATGGAGAAGGTCGCCACTCCCGATCCGGCGTTCACCAGAAAGCTATCACTATGCCCGTGATAGCAGCCGTCGAACTTAACGATACTATCCCTTCCCGTGAACGCCCTCGCCAGCCTAATGGCACTCATAGTAGCTTCTGTGCCGGAGTTAACCATCCTCACCATCTCTACTGAAGGCACTGTTTCTACGATCATGTTAGCCAGATTAACTTCCTGTTCAGTGGGGGCGCCATAGCTTGTTCCGTTCTCTATGGCCTCATTGACCGCTTGAATTACTTCAGGAGGCCGGTGTCCAAGTATCATAGGTCCCCATGAACCAACGTAATCAATGTACCTCGTCCCCTCCACATCCCACAAAAAGCAGCCGTCGGCTCTCTGGATGAAAGGGGGATCGATCCCGACCGCACGTCCGGCTCGCACAGGGCTATTGACCCCACCGGGGATTACCTTCCGGGCCTCCAGCAACAGATCCTTTGAGCTCTTTTTCACAACACCTCACCTTAAAAATATTCTGGGCTTGTTTTTTTGAATTCTTTGTGGGTGAAAAGAAAGATGTAATCAGAGATCCCAGTCATCTCTGCTATCCTCTCCACCACCTCCCGGCACTGTTTTTTGCTTGTGCCGTGCACCATGGTAAAGAGATTATATTTCCATGACCTATTGGGCTTTCGCCCGTAACAATGGCTGACCTCCCGAACACTCGCCATGAGAGTGCCGACCTCATCGACCTGATCCTCGGGTACATACCATGCAACCATGGCATTCGCCGTGAACCCGGCTTTCACGTGGTTTACTGTTGCGCCGAATCGCCTGAGCAGGCCCCGCTCTTTAAGTCTCCTTATCCTCTCGAGCAACTCTTCCTCGCCAACTCCGACCTCGTCCGCTACCGCGGCAAAGGGAGTGGCTGTAAGGGGTAGATCAGCCTGAAGATGGCGGATTATTTCCTTGTCAAGATCATCAATCACGACTATCGCACTATCCAATGCCCTAGCAGATGTCAAGAGAAAAGAGGAGATTACACTTGAAAAGTCATTGAAAGTCGTATATGGTGCCATTCGAATAAAAACCGTTGGCCTCTACCAATACCACGGCCGCAATGGTACTTCTTCTAAAGGAGAGAAAGGCACCTTTCGTTCCATACAATCAGGACCAGGCATGGACATAAAAAGGGATTATTATGAGGACATACAGCTTCTCGACAGCAAGGTGCTGTGGTTCTGGTTCCTGACGCTCATAGCTGCCCTGATCACCTTCCCGTTCGTGGCATCGAATTACTACATCTATATGGCTAATTATATGGCCATCCACGTGCTTGTTACGGTAGGACTGAATATCCTGGTAGGTTACACCGGCCAGATATCCCTCGGCCATGCCGGATTCTTTGCCATAGGGGCGTTCGTCACCGTTCTGTTTATGAGCGAGTTTTCGATCCCCTTTCTCGTCGCGCTTGTCTTAAGCGGGCTCATAGCTGCCGTGTTCGGGTTCCTCATCGGCCTCCCTGCCCTGAGGCTGGAAGGCCCCTACCTCGCCATTGCAACCCTGGGTTTTGGCATGGCTATCACACAGGTAATAGGCCGCTGGGAGATCTTTGGTGGGAGGATGGGCATCCAGGCCCCTCCTCTGAAGCTCTTCAGCTTGTATCCGATTACCACGGATAGAGGCCTCTACTTCATCATCGTGACCATCACCTTTTTGCTGATATTGGCCGCCAGAAACCTCATGAAAACAAAGATAGGCAGGGCCTTTATCGCCATACGGGACTCAGACATCGCCGCCGAAACCATGGGCGTTAATCTGACCTACTACAAGACCTTGGCATTTGCGATAAGTGCATTCTATGCGGGAATTGCAGGGGGGCTGATGGCCTTTATGCTGGGCTTTATAAACCCCAGCAGCTTTAATTTTATCCTGTCCATCTATTTTCTGGCGTTTGTTATTGTAGGGGGAGTCGGAACGATCTTCGGCTCCATCATGGGCGGGGTGGTGATGACATGGCTTATCCTTATGCTGGACAAGGTCCAAGATTTGCCTTACATAGGCGCTATCCTCATGATCATTTCAGAGCAATGGATGAGCGTCACCGGTATCCACAATATATCGAGCATCATCCTTGGGCTTGTCATAGTCCTGATCGTGGTATTCGAGCCGTTGGGCCTCTACGGATTCTGGATACGGACGAAGATTTACTGGAAGACCTGGCCGTTTTAGGTAGTGGAGCACTGGAGGAATGGAGTAGTGGAGCAATGGAGGAATGCGTCTCTATGTTGTAAACCCCCATTACTCCATCTCTCCATTACTCCGAATGATTGAAATTCGATTTAACCTATAGGCACTTGTAACTTTAGACACGTTAGGCACTTTACATCATGTTTCTCCAGCTCATCGTAAGCGGGATTTCGATAGGCAGCATCTATGCCCTGGTGGCGCTCGCCATGGTCATC
>CAYPNL010000159.1:0-2669 GCA_964412045.1 uncultured Desulfobacteraceae bacterium | reverse complement strand
CGTGGAAAGGACGATCCTTCACATCGATATGGATGCCTTTTTCGCCGCTATCGAGGTGCTTGACCATCCCGAGTTAAGGGGAAAACCCGTGATTGTAGGTGGCGTTACCACCAACAGGGGTGTGGTATCAACCGCAAGCTACGAGGCGAGAGGCTTCGGCATCCATTCTGCTATGCCCATGTTCCAAGCACGGGAGAAATGCCCGGGTGGCGTCTTCCTCAAGGTAACTATGCCGCGGTACAAAGAGATGTCCGGGAAGATTATGAGAATCCTTGAGGATTTTACCCCGCTCGTTGAACAGGTCTCCATTGATGAGGCCTTTCTTGACATCACGGGAATGGAGGGTCTCCTGGGAAACCCGGAGCAGATAGCGCGGCAGATAAAGGATCACGTCTCCAGCGAGACGAGCCTTACCTGCTCAATAGGCATCGCACCCAATAAGTTCCTGGCAAAGGTTGCCTCTGACATGCATAAGCCCGATGGCCTGATGATCATCCAGGCCGGGGAGGTGGATACATTCCTGGCTTCCTTACCCATTGAGAAGATCCCCGGCGTTGGAACGAGAACCGTGGAAACCCTCAAACACTATGGGATCAAAACAGCCGGGGAGATCACATCATTCAGCGAGGATCAGCTCGTAAAGAGGTTCGGCAAGTTCGGGCTTCGATTGCATGAGCTCTGCCGCGGCCATGATTCTTCCCCTGTTGTTCCCTTACGGGAGATGAAATCGATCAGCGCAGAAGAAACCCTGCCATACGATACAAACGATCGAAATCTCTTATCGAAAAAACTTCGGGATCATGCAGATGAGGTTTCCGAAAGCTTGAGGCGCCACGGACGGATTGGAAAGACTATCGGCATCAAGATCAAGTTCAGCGATTTTACTGCCGTGACAAGGGCAAAAACTATCTCCCGTGCAACCGATATCTCGCAGGTGATACTGCTCACAGCCCGCCGGCTCCTGGAGGATCAGCCGTTACCGAAGAAGGTCCGTCTCATCGGCTTGGAAGTCTCGAATCTGTCGGAAAACGCAGGGGATGCCCAGATGCATCTTTTTCCTGTCGGCGCCGATGAAGAGCGAGAGAAAGAAGTCGACAAGGCCATGGATGAGATCAGGGAGAAATACGGCAGGAAGGTCATAAAAAGGGGGGTTGAATAAGGATCGTACCCGTTACAAGGATTTCGGGAGGAACAGGTATGCCGCATATGATGCACAGACGATCACTCCAACTGATTGCGTTGCCTTTTCTTTTCGCGTTTTTGACTATCTTTCACGATACAGCAGCCGCAGGCACTATTCGAATCGAGACAACAACCTCGGTTACCGTGGCAGGTGATGCCCTCACGGTTGAGGTCACTACTACCAATAAAGGAGATGTCCCTGCACACAACGTTCAGGCTCACCTCATGCTCTTGGGCCATACACAGAGCAGCCGGATCATGGGCCTGCTCAAGCAAAATGAGCCTGAAACGTTTGTCTTCGAAGAACCCCTTTCAGCAGTGCGCAAGGGGCGTTACCCGTTGGCCGTTCTTGTGGATTTTCATGACGCAAATCGATATCCATTCTCAGCCGTGTCATGCGCCACGTTCTACGTCAAAGAGGATGTAAACCCGAATTTGGCGTGTGCGGGGGATGATATCTTCATACAAGACAGCGGGGAGCTGCGCTTTACGATAAAAAACCCCGGTGCAGCAACCAGAAGCATCCTAGCAACCCTTGTGCTTCCCAAAGAGCTTTCCTCGCCAAAAACCAGCGCCGACTTCCGGATAGGCATTAAGCAAGAAGAGGTGGTCGCCTTTAGGATCAACAATTTCTCCGCGCTTGTAGGTGCACGTTATCCCGTCTTCTGCTATTTTGAATACGATTCCGAAGAAACCCACTATACCGCGCTCGCTGAGGCCCTCGTGACGATACAAAAAACGAAAAATTGGTTTCAGCGGACAAATCTCATCTGGGTTATTGCTGCAATCATCCTGGGGGCAATCATTGCTGCGTATCAGTTTAAAAGAAAAAGGCCTTGATGGAGCGGCTCATGTTATCGTCTTTGCCGTAATCTATGGCCTTCTCCTGAGCTACTTTACCCCGAAATGCCTCTTCTCGGACACGATCGCTACAGGAGGAGACACTCCCTCGCACTATGCGGCAGCGGATTACCTTATTCATGTGCTGTTGCCCAAGGGAAGGATTATGGGCTGGATGCAGGGCAACTATGCCGGCTTTCCCCTTTTCCAGTTCTACTTTCCTTTTCCCTTCCTCATAATGGCCATTCTCCAGGCCTTTATGCCCCTTCAAATTGCCTTTAAACTGGTAACGGTTCTGGGGATCTTTCTTCTGCCCCTCTGTACCTATGCATGTGTAAGGCTTTTTAAGCAGCCCTCTCCTATTCCCCTCATAGGCGCTACGTTTACGCTTCCCTTTCTCTTCATGGAATCCAACTCTATGTGGGGAGGCAACATCCCGAGCACGCTCGCAGGGGAGTTTGCCTATGGCCTGGGCTTTGCCTTGCTTGTCCTGTTTATCGGTTCCTTTTACCGGGGTATTCGGGAAAACAGGTTCATCCTTATCAATTCTCTGATCCTGACAGGCATAGGCCTCTCCCACGGATATACCCTGGTCTTTGCCGTACTTGCTGCGAGCTTTTTTCTCTTCACCACGCAGGGCTTCTTCA
>CAYPNL010000158.1:0-1607 GCA_964412045.1 uncultured Desulfobacteraceae bacterium | reverse complement strand
CATCAATTTGTGCAGTTGACGGGTAGTGATGCCGGCCTCATGGGCGGATTCTTTTATCTTCCCCTTATTGCGGCTCAGGAGTTGTTTCAAATAGCGCCTCTCAATATTCTCCACTCCCCTACTCCTCGTCTGCGCAAGGGTAAGGGAGGGGTCCGCAGGCACGGCTGCTGGAGAGAACCCCGATCCGAAAAGCTCGCTTGGAAAACTCTCAGGGGTTAACACAGAGGAAGATTCCAAGATGTGGGCCCGTTCTATGAGATTTTCCAGCTCGCGAATGTTCCCCGGCCAAGAGTATTCCACAAGGGCTTCAATGACCTGGGGATCAACATCGTGAATCTCTTTGGCGTTAAACCTATTCATCTTCTCCAGGAAGACCTCAACAAGATACGGGATATCCTCAATTCTCTCCCGTAACGGTGGAACCTCAATGGGAAATACATTGAGCCGATAATAGAGATCCTTTCTAAACCCTCCCTCGTCGCACATCTTCCTGAGGTCCATATTCGTGGCCGCAATAATCCTCACATCGACCTCAATGGTTGTCTCTCCTCCGACCCGTTGAAAGGTTTTATCCTGTAATACCTGTAAGAGCTTGATCTGGGCTGACGGCGTGATAGTCCCCACCTCATCCAGAAAGATAGTTCCGCCATTAGCTATCTCAAACTTCCCCAGTTTTCTCCTCACCGCCCCTGTGAAGGCTCCTTTCTCGTGACCGAACAGCTCGCTCTCTAACAGGGTGTCCGGGATCGCGCCGCAGTGTACCCCGATAAATTGAGCATCCCCGCAGGTGCTGTGACGATGGATCAGTTTCGCGAGCTCGCCCTTGCCTGTTCCCGTTTCGCCGAGAAGCAATACCGTGCTTTTTGTTGTGGCAACTGAGCGGACTTTATCAAAGACATTTTTCATCACCGGGCTTTTCGTATGGATGAATTTTAATGCCTCGCTCTGCCAAAATTGATCTCGCAGGTAATCTAATTCGGATTGCGCAATAATGGCTTCATGAACGCTTTCCGTTATATACTTGGCCTCCTCCGGATTGATGGGATAGGTGAGGTAGTTGCTGGCGCCTGCCTTGACTGCCATCACCGCCTCTCTGATCATCTCCTGGGGAGACATGACTATGATCTCTATGGTAGGGTACTGATGCCAGAATGGCTCAAGGGCAGCTTTATACCCATTACCTGCTCCTGATACTCTGAGAATTTCTAGATCAACAAATAAAAAATCAGAACGTATCTTCCGGAGTATCTCCAGAGCTGCATCCTTTGTGGATGCCCTCTCAATCCTATATCCTTCGCTAAAGGATGCCTTGAGTGCGCGAAAGGCATCCTGCTGCTTTGATACGACGAGGATAGTTCTCATGTACTGCCTCACCCTCTATCAGACAGACGTGCTTATATCACGAACCAGCATGTATGGATAAACGAATCTTTTTTCTAAAGCAAATCAAAAATGATAACCATTTGAAATAGTGTAACAATTTAGCTTTTTGAAAACGACGACCGCCCATTGCGTAAGGCCACATACGTTAGCTGTGGTGAGACCTATGGGCATGGAGGTGTCTTTTTTCCCATCATACCCTTGAACAGGGGGCATCAGCGTGCCGC
>CAYPNL010000157.1:0-4602 GCA_964412045.1 uncultured Desulfobacteraceae bacterium | reverse complement strand
GAAGCCCAGATTTTCATCGCCGCCCTTGGCGCCAGTAGTTATACCTTTGCAGAGGCCTCCCTGGCCCAAGACCTACCCTCATGGATCACCTCCCATGTCCATGCCTTTGAGTTCTTCGGGGGCGTCACCCAGATCCTGGTGCCGGACAACCTTAAGGCGGGCGTCACCCACCCCCACCGATACGAGCCGGATATCAATCCTACCTATCAGGACCTCGCCCAACATTATGGAACCACGGTGATACCTGCCCGATCCGGACATCCTAAGGATAAAGCCAAGGTGGAATCAGCCGTCCTTGTTGCCGAGCGCTGGATCCTGGCCGCTCTCAGAAACCACACCTTCTTCTCCCTGGCAGAACTCAACCACTCGATCGCCCAAAAACTCACCGACCTCAATACCCGCAGGTTCCAGAAACTCGATGCCACACGGAAAGATCTCTTTGAATCCATTGACAAACCTGCCCTCGCTCCCTTACCTTCCACCCCGTATGAGTATGCGGAGTGGAAAAAAGCCCGGGTCAATATCGACTACCACATCGAGGTACATCGCCACTACTACAGCGTTCCCTACCAGCTGGTCAGAGAGCAGGTGGATGTCCGCGTAACCTCCAGCACCGTGGAGATCCTGTTCAAGAATAAGAGAGTAGCCAGCCATCAAAGAAGCTACCGCCACGGCGGTTTTACCACCGTGCCCCAACACATGCCCAAAAGCCATCAGCGCTATCTGGAATGGAGCCCTTCCAGAATTATGCAGTGGGCAGGAAAAAACGGCCCCAATACAAAGCAGCTTATCACCTGTATTCTCGAAGGCAAACCACACCCGGAACAAGGCTTCAGATCCTGCCTCGGCATCATGCGCCTGGGTAAACGCTACTGCTCAGATCGCCTCGAAGCGGCGTGCTCCAGAGCGCTGCGCATCAGGGCGTACTCGTTTAAAAGTGTGGAATCCATCCTCAAGAAAAACCTCGACCAACAGCCCCTTGTCTGTGAACACAACGAAACCGAGCAGAGCACCCCTCACAGCAATGTGAGAGGCAAAACCTACTATCACGAGAAAGGAGACACACAATGCTGAGGGAACCCACTTTAGAAAAACTCTACAGCATGAAGCTCAACGGCATGGCCCAGGCTTTCAAAGAACAACTCCAGCATCCCACGGTCAATGAGTTATCGTTTGATGAGCGTTTCTCGCTCCTCGTGGACCAACAATGGAGCTTGCAGGAAGAGCGAAAAATGAAACGGCTCCTTCACCATGCCAGACTCAAGATCAATGCCTGTATCGAGGATATCGATTTCAAAGCTCCCAGAGGCATCGATAAGTCCATGATCTTGCGGCTGGCCACCTGCGAGTGGATCAGAAACGCTCACAATATCATCATCACCGGCCCGACCGGCGTTGGTAAAACCTATCTCGCCTGCGCCTTCGCGAACAAGGCATGTAGAATGGGTTTCTCTGCCTTCTACATCCGTCTTTCTCGGCTCTTCCAGGATCTCAGCATCGCCAGGGCCGATGGCTCTTACCCCAGCATGATGAAAAAGCTCACGAAGGCCAAGGTCCTCATCATCGACGATTTCGGCCTCACTGCCATGAGCGCGCCCGAAAGACGTGATCTCTTGGAAGTCGTGGAAGACAGACATGGTCTCTCTTCCACCGTAATAGTAACGCAGTTGCCCATCGACCGGTGGCACGATAACATAAAAGAGGCAACCATCGCTGATGCGATTCTCGATCGCCTCGTCCACAATGCACACAAAATCAACCTCAAAGGAGATTCTATGAGAAAGCTGCATTCAAGCTTGACAAAGAACAGGGAGTCTGAAAAATAAGAAACACCAGCGTCGCTGCGCTCCGATACGTCTGGACGGTTTCCTCCGGAATGTCTGGACGGTTATCCTCGGAACAGATGGACGCTTTGCTTCGGAACAGGTGGCCACTTTCCCCGGAATAGGCAATAGATCAAAAAACAAAAAGTATAAAAGAGTAGGGATGAGAAGAGGGAGGGAAACGCCCCGCCCACTCATCCCTCGTGTTAGGTTTTATTTTCAGATCCCCAGGGAACCCCTGCTCCCCCAATACTTATTTTAAAATAAGCATTATCCCTATCCCTGTCCCTGCCTTGTTTTTTAATTTAAACGAACGTTGAAAATAAATTGGATGGACTAAAGAAAAACACTTGACTTTCTATATGAAAGGATATATTTTACTAGGTATGAATTTAAAACAGGAGGTTGCTTATGAGAAAGCAGATCAAGAAGAGCGAGGGAAAAGCCTTCGGTTACTTAAGAGTTTCGACGCTCAGCCAGGATCTTCAGAAAGACAAGCATGAAATATTGATGCTCGCCAATGACTTGAAGCTGGGATCTATTCAATGGACGGAGGAGACAATTTCAGGGAAGGTGAGCTGGAAGGATCGTAAGCTCTTTCCACTTATTGAAAGCATGACCTCTGGGGACGCTCTGGTTTGTTCTGAGCTCAGTCGGTTGGGTAGGTCGATGCTCGAAATTATGGAGATACTCTCCATTGCAGTTCAGAGGGGTATCCACATCTACGCTGTCAAAGGTAACTGGAGGCTGGATGATACTATCCAGAGCAAAATTGTGGCGATGGGTTTCAGCATTGCCTCAGAGATCGAGCGGTCGCTGATCTCATCGAGAACCACGACCGCTCTGCAAGCCTTGAAAGCCAAAGGGATAAAGCTCGGAAGACCTGCCGGGACTTACAAAAGTAAGCTCGATCCCTATGAGGCAGAGATCAAAGCCTTGCTAGCCAACCACAGCACAAAAACCTTTATCGCTCAGAAATATCACACGACACCGGCAAACTTCCACTTTTGGCTTAAGAAAAGGGGTTTATACAAGAGCTCAAGGGGCGTAACAGGGGCGAGAATCAATGATCGGGAGCAAAGGCATAGCTGAGTATGGGTAAAAAGGAGAAACGGAAATGGAAAGAGCAAGCGGATATATACGGGTCAGCAGCGAGAAGCAAACAGAGGGAGAGAGCTTATCAACTCAACGGCGATCAATAAGCTCCTATTGTAAAGCCAACAACTATAAGCTGGTTGAAGTTTACGCTGATGAGGGCATCTCAGGCGGGACGGTGAAAGAACGTCATGCCCTTTTACGTTGTCTCTATGACGCTCAACAGGAAAAGTTTAAAGTCCTCATTATTCATAGGTTATCCCGGTTCGGAAGGAATGCCCGAGAACTCCTTAACAACTATGAGGAGCTATCACAGGCAGGTATCGAACTAAGGTCTATTTCTGAAGGCATAGACTTCTCATCAAAATATGGAAAAGCAATGCTGGGAATGCTCTCGGTAGTTGCGGAACTTGAGCGGGACATCATCCGGGAAACAATGCTTGAGAACAGAATTGCCAGGGGTCAAAAAGGAATTCCAACAGCGGGCAGCCTACCGTTCGGTCGATCATTTAACAGGGAAACCAACCAGTGGACGTTAGATGAGGATATAGCGAGACTCCTTAAATGGACAGCCGATGAGTATCTCAAAGGTGTGTCACTGAAAGAGCTATCAGAGACGTTACGAACGAGGCATAAGCTTCCCCTCTGCTACCACAATTTGATAGACGTGCTTAGCAAAAAATGCGGAGATAAATGGACGGTCACGTTCAAGGAACAAGAACCTATCGTTTATAACATCCCTCGCATTCTTGATGACTTCACAATTCAGAAAATAAAAGATCGTCTGGAACATAACCGAATTGAATGCCGCAAGGATGTACGGAAATACGTTCTCACGGGGTTTATCAGATGTGAAGCTTGTGGGAAGTCTCTATCAGGGCAAACACAGGTAAACCGATACGGGACGGAGTTCAAATATTACAATCATCCAGGTGGTAAATATGAGAAGTGTAAAGCCTTCAATTCCATCCCCTTAGAGCCGATAGAAAGAGCAGTTTTTGAAACGGTATTTCAGAATATTAGCGATGTACCGTCCTTTGAACAAGCCATAGCTGATAGTCTTCCCGATGAAAACCTCGTCAAAACACTACAGGATAAAGTCAAGACCGGACAAAAGGAACTGAAGCGGATAGAAAAAGAGCTGGACAAATTGATCGACCTAGCCTTATCAGGAGCATTAGAAAAGGATACAATCCGGGCCAGGGAGCAGGAGCTTTTACGATCCAAAGAAAAGGTCACCGAGGAACTTACAAACGATAAAAGCAAACTTGACTCTATACCAAAGATAGAAGCGGTCAAAAGGGAAGCTGATGACATAAGACGGGAATTATTGATGAAGTATCAGAGTCAGGAGCACCTGGAGAACATGACCTTTAGTGAGAAGAAAGCCCTCATGTATTTCCTTTTTTCCGGGAAGGATGAGAAAGGGACTCCCTATGGAATCTATATCAGCAAGAAGGGCAAGGGGCAAGGGGCGGCCATAGACTACTTTCTCTACGGGAAAGTACAAGGCTTGAGGACTCTTAAGGGCGACAATATAGACTATGATCCTGGGGATGATGATATATATAAGACTAATAGTGAAGGATGTCTCCGCCACCATGACCTACACCCATGTCCTGAACAGGCCCGGACTTTCGGTAAAGAGCCCGGCGGATATGTGAAGAATTCCAAAAGAGAGCGC